>NZ_JBFUMP010000012.1:0-143673 GCF_054049315.1 Cellulomonas sp. P5_E12
CAAATCGAGACCGCGCCAATATTCACTCCACTCATTGTCTTCGCGAATGCCGAACCTTACGCATTGCGACGTCGTCTCGAGAATTGCGCCACGCATGATCAGTTGGGGCTCACGCGCCCCAGGGAACGCAGGAGTCGCGAAACGATCAGGATTGGCGACGTGAAATGCAGATCCTGAGCCGTCGATATACGTGACGATGTGACGACCAAACGAGTCGGCTCTGGATTCGTCGAAAACAAACGTCGCGGGTATGAGTCCTTCGCCGTCCAGGACGGACAGCGCGTCACGGATGGCTCGCACCGACGATACAACCTCGTCATGGTTCGGGAACTCGCCCGGCCGACTGTGGTTCAGCCGATTCCTGACGTCAACAACTTCGGCCCTTGACAATAAGGCTGAGGCTGCACGCAGGACGCCGACGATGTTGCCGCGACTCTCCGCCCTAAGATCATCGACTAGAGCGGTATGCCGAAACGAAAAACCAAGGCGACCGCCCTCGACCGCGAATCGGGGCAGTTGATCAACTGGGCGGAGCGAACTTGGTCTCGCGTCCGGGCTAACGAGCTCCGCAACGACTCGGAGGCCCGCGACAAGCGTTCCCAGCGCGTTCTTGCCCGAAGTCTCCCACGTGAAGCCCTCGTCGCTCCTAGCGACTAGAACCTCGTTTGCGCGGGCCTTCGCGAGGCTGGGAGTAAAGGAGAAGCGTTCGTGTCGGTCCCCGGCAAAATGATCAGAAAGGAGAGCCCACGCGACAAAGTCGATCGTTCTGGACAACAATTCCTCTAGTGCGACAAACACTTCCGTACCTGCACCGCGCGTAGCGCGAATGCGCCCATCGGCATCACTCGTGACCGACCCGCTCGCAAGGGTTAGCTCGTCTAGACCCGCGAGTACAAGGGCATCGGGGCGAGCAGGTGCCGGCTGGTCCAATCCTGCCTTCCAAAGCAGCTTGTCAATGAGGGTTGTCTCGTCGGCACGCGTGCTTGGCAACAGATACTCGCCCGGTCCTGCCGCGCCGAACATATCTGTAAGAGTCTCGCGAGCGCTAAAGACCGTTTGCTGGAGAACAACACGCGGCGAGGAGGCCGTGAGGGCCGCCGTCAGTTTTTCCTTCGTCCCATTACCTGGATACTCCCGAAGGAGCCACAGAAGGTCGGTCTCCTTGCCCTCGTACACTTCCTCCAGCATTAGGCCCAGGCGCTCGGACGGTGCAAGCGCGCCACAAAATCGGAGACCAAGCGATCCCAGTTCAGCCCTATTCCCGAAGGCCCCGGACGGTCGGCTCGGTCGAATGAGCGCGGATCGAACTTCGGACGGTCCCAGGGCAATCACTCCTGACGCGACGAGGTTCTCGAGCGCGACCGCGAGTTCATCCGTACCGACGGTCAGGAGCAGTTGAATTACCGCAGAACCGTCGAGCGAGGTTGCGACACCTACTGCAGACTTCTTTGACGCAAAAGGTACCACCTCGTTCACGATCGGGCGAAGTCCATTTGATCGCTCCGCCAGGAGTTTGCCAAGAAGACTTCGCGCCTMGGCCAGCGTGAGGCCATTGCCTAGCAGCCAGGGCAGGTCGTTCGCGCCCCCGGGATCAAAGAAAGCGCCAGCTCCGGCGAGGCTACGATTGCTCGCGAGGAGCGCGTCCGGTGGCATTCCGCGATCGAATACCTTGGAGCTATATGCCCTGCCGGCGGCCGTTTCATCTGAGGTCCTGAGGGAGACGACGTGCAAAGCTGTACACGCCTGGTCGGCGCACCGAAGGTACACCCCGAGATCACCCAGCGACATTCGGCGCGCGTCCGACGACTCCAGAATCCCCAGGGGACCCGTGACAAAGTGATTCAGTTGGAACACGCCCTGCGGCACCGCCTGCAACAGGGTAAGGCTCTGTTCATGACTCAGTTCGATGGGCATGTTGCCAAAATGCTCAACGTAGCAGTCGTGCATACTGCGACCAAATACCCAGGGATATTCGATACGTCTCTCCCGAACTTCCTCACTCAGGCAGCGCCTTAGTTCGTCGGGGTCAGTCGACGCGTCCACAAAGATCCCGTCCCGCCCTGCCCACCTACCAAGAATGGCGAGCGTCGCGTCGCCGGCATCACACTCGGCGAGTTCCGCAACCAATCGATCGCGGACAGCTTGTCCAGCGGGCGTTAACCGGACCAATTCGGCAAGGGCTGGCGGGGCGGTATAGCCTTTTCGGAGCACGCAGTACGTAGCGAGCCGACTAAGCGCGAAGAGCCGTCCGAAATTGTCATCCATTGATTAGCCTCCGACTTGTTCACCATCACCCGTGCCGCGCCGCCCTGCTTCGGAGCATACCGCTTACTTCGAATTTGCCGATGGCATCCTGAATCCCGCCCGTGCCCCACTCGAGGACGAGCTTGGTGTGTGGCTGTGGGCTCTTCGCCAGGCGGCGCCGCGCGCGGTCGATCGGCACGCGGCGCACGGGAACGCTGCGTAGGAAGGCCAGGTTGTGACGCAAACGGGTTGAGCCGCGTCGCCAGACTTCGCGCCCGTGTCTGTTCGCCGACGACTGAGCTCCGCGGCCGCGCGCACTCCGTGCAAGAAGAGTCGGATCGGATCTCGCCCGCGGTGTCCGTCGTCACTCGCGCTCGCCATCCGCGCCGCGGCCACCGAGTGACGTGACGAAGGTGGACGCCGTCGGCTCGAGATGACCCGCGTGCTGAGCGGTGACGTGCCCCGGTTCACCTCTCACGACACGAGCCCAGCTTGCAACTGCCACTCGCGCGCAAGCCTGCCGGCGGGGCGGTGCGACGTCACGTGCCACGCGCGGCAGGACGCGCATGGATGGACGGCGACAGGTTCGACTCGTCCTCTGGCGCGCTGCCGACGAGCGATGTGGCGGAGTGCTTTCGCAGCCCGTCGTGCGTCTGCATAGGGGATCTTGGTGCAGTCCGACATGAGGGATTGCCTTCATGAAGGATGCGCGCTGGCTTATGTCCAGTCCGCACCTGAATCTGCCTCATATGCGCGATGCCGGTACATGGCTCAATGCCGTGACTGCATGAGGTTATCGCCTACCTCCGGCGGCGTGGACCAACACCGCCGATCGACAGACGCGCTCGAAACGCTCACCGCAGCCGGTAGCGCCCAGGGCTTACGCGAACGAAGTCGTCGTACACCTTCGCGTGGTTGTCGGGCGCGTCGGCGCACATCCGCGAGACAACATGGGTCCGAATGGTGCTCTCTTTGTATGTCGTGCCGGCGCGACTCATCGTGTCCACGACTGCCTCGACGGAAAACGTGCCGTCAGGCGACGTCGCGCTGAGGCCGCGTGCCGCGATCAGGATCTCGTCTCTCGCCGTCATATCCGAGAGTCTGGAGTGCCTTCCGCGTTCTTGACCAGATGTGCGTCCTCGCCGCCGGCAACTGATCGGCACTCCTGCCCGCCGCGCCGGGACGGCCCACCAGCGAACGGTCGCCTCGGTCGAGACGGACTTCGCGGGGCCAACACGTCGTCGCGCCATTGCCTGCCGTGGCCTCCAGAGCTGGCGTGTCGCACTTCGGCGCCATCCGCTGCAGTCACGGAGCGCAGGAGCTCCGACAATGCTGCTGCCCAGCTGCTTCCAGGAGGTCTGCGGGCGCCGCCGTGGACGAAGAGGGGCCGGCACCTCGGCGGCCGACGTACCTCAACAGCGAACGGCGCCGGACGACGCCCGCGGGTCTTGCAGAGGATTCCGCATACCTGCCCCCAGAGGAACAAGTGTCCCGGCTTGCGCAGCCGGTGGCTCCGGGGAACCGACATCGCGCCTTACGCACATCGCGGCGCACCTACCACTAGGAGCAACCGCTGCTCGAGCCGCGTGAGGAGGTGGCGCCGTGGTGATGTCGATGCACAAGCTGACCGTCGGGGACGGCTACACGTACCTGACCACGCACATTGCTGCCGGTGATGCTGGCCTGTCGACGGGTGACTCGCTCACGGCCTACTACGAGCACACCGGCAACTCCGCCGGTCGCTGGCTGGGGCGAGGGATCGAGTCGGTCGGTGACGGTCACATCGCGGCCGGAAGCGCCGTCACCGAGCTGGCGATGACGCGGGTGTTCCGTGACGGCTGCGACCCGGTGACAAGTGCACCGTGGGGAAGGCCGTACAGAGCGCCCGCGCCGGGTCAGGGCCAGCACGCGGTAGCCGGCTATGACTTGACGTTCACCGCACCCAAGTCGGTGTCGGTCGTCTGGGGTCTGGCCGACGAGTCGACGCGCACGACTCTCTACGAGGCGCACCGGGCGGCGCTGTCGACGGCGCTCCGATTCGTCGAGCACTCGGTGATCCGGACCCGGGTCGGCGCGGCCGGGTGCCGGCAGGTCAAGACGCGCGGCATGATCGCGGCCGCGTTCGACCACTGGGACTCCCGCGCAGGTGACCCGAACCTGCACACGCACGTCGTAGTCGCGAACAAGGTCCAAGGACCCGACGGTGCGTGGCGGTCCGTAGACGGCCGCACCCTGCATGCCGCCGTGGTGACCGTCTCGGAGCTCTACGACGCCCTGCTCGCCGACGAGGTCTCGCGGCGGGCCGGCGCGACGTGGTCGTCGCGTGATCGCGGGGAGCGCCGGAACCCCGCGTTCGAGCTGGATGGTGTCGGCGAGGATCTGTTGGACGAGTTTTCCGCCCGCTCGGCGCAGATCCGCTGCGCCGAGCAGCGCTGGGCGGACGAGTTCGCCGAGCGCCGCGGGCGGGCGCCATCGCGCACGGAGACGACCCGGGCGCGGCAGCATCTGACCCGCGAGACCCGTCCACCGAAAGTAGTTCGGCCGTTGCGCGACCTGCTTGCCGACTGGACCAATCGCGCACGCGTGCTTACCGGGCTCGAGCCGGTCGACCTGGCCGCTCGCGCCCTGTCCGGGACCTAAGGGCGCGCGCTGCGTGCGACCGATGTCGGTCCAGAGGTCCGGTCGGCGATCGTCGCGCAGGTCATTGACGACGTTTCGACGCGTCGGTCGGTGTGGTCGACCTGGAATCTGGGCGCCGCTGCGCTGCGGTCCTCGTTGGCACTGCGGATGGCCTCGCCCGAGGACCGCCTTGAGCTGACGAACGAGCTAGTGATCCAAGCGGGGGGCGCGTGCGTGCGGATCGACGACCAGACCGACCCGGAGCGGCGTCGCGTGGGCGTGGAGATGTTCACCTCGGCGGAGCTCCTGCAGGCCGAGCGGACGCTGCTCGACGCCGCCGAGGCGGACCTCCCGATCGGGATCCACGCTCTCGCCGACCGAATCGCCGATCGCGAACTATGCGACCTCGCCGACGATCAACGCGACGCGACCAAGGCCGTGCTCCTGTCCCGGCGAACCCTCGACGTCCTGGTCGGGCCGGCCGGCTCTGGGAAGACAACGACCCTGGCGGCCCTGGCCGATACCTGGCGGCTGACGCGCGGGGGTGTCGTCGGGCTGGCGCCCTCGGCCAGTGCCGCGGCGACCCTGTCCGCTGCGCTCGACGCCCGGTGCGAGACGACAGCCAAGTGGATCTATGAGTCCGCCGGCGACGGTGCCGCGCGACGGGCGCTGCGGTACGAGGCCGAGATGGCCGTCCTTGGCGACCGCGACGCGAACGACCGGCGCCACGGCCTGGCCTCGGACCAGGACCAGTGGCGGTTCCGCCGCGGGCAGCTCGTGATCGTCGACGAGGCTTCGATGGCCGACACTCGCACGTAGGCCGCTCTCATCGACCAGGTGAGCGCCGCCGAGGCGAAGGTGCTGCTCGTCGGGGACTACCTGCAACGCGGCGCAGTCGACGCCGGGGGGGCGTTCGGGATGCTCGCCCGCCGCGCCCCACCGCCGAGCTCCGGGTCCTCTGGAGGTTCAGCCACCCGTGGTAAGCGCGAGCCACCCTCGACCTTCGCCACGGCGACCCCGCGGCCGTGGACGCCTACATCCAGCACCGCAGGGTCAGCCACGGCACGCACGGCGACATGCTCGACGACGCGCTCACTGCTGCCGCCGAAGCCGAAGCGTAGGGCCGAACCGTCCTGCTCGCGGCGGCCGACCGTCGCACCGTCAACGAGCTCAACGCTCGCACCCGCGCCGAACGCATCGGCGGCGCCGGCGCCGTTCGCACCACTGGCATCACCTTGAGCGACGGACTGACCGGCGGCGTCGGCGACCGCATCGTCACCCGCCGCAACAACCGGCGACTGCGCACCAGCGACGGGTTCGTCCGCAACGGCGAACTCTGGCAGATCACCGAGGTTCTCCCCGGCGGTGGCCTGCGCGTCCAGCCCGTCGGAGATCCGGCCAACGGCACGCTGCGACTGCCGGCGGCCTACGTCGCCGAGTCCGTCGAGCTCGGCTACGCCACCACCACCGCCCGCAGCCAAGGCATGACCGTCGACGAGACCCACACCGTCATCACCGCCGGCATGGGCCGCGAAGACCTCTACGTCGCCGTCAGCCGCGGCCGTCACCTCAACCTGCTCTACGTCGCGACCGACCGGCCCGACCCTGACTGCCTCCCGTCGGGCAAGACCGCGACCCCCCGCGAGGTCCTCGACCGGATCCTCGCCACCACGCACGCCGAGACTTCCGCCACCGAGGCCTGGGCCGCCCACAACCCCGAGGCGCCACGGCCGCCACTCYCGGCGACCCGCCCACAGCCCGTCGTCCCGCCGCTGCGTCCACAGATGACGCCGCGCCCCTTGACGCCCTCGCCCAGCCCGGTCCCCGACGGATCGGTGCTGGAGCGGTGGTGACCACACAACCCACTGAAGGAGAACGACCATGTCGACAACCACGCAGACCGCCGTCACCGCTGCTCGGCAGTACTACCGCGTCAAGGACGCGGCCACCGTCCTCGGTGTGCCGATGCGGACGCTCTACCGCCTGGCCGAGACGGAGCAGATCCCGTGCCGCCGGCTCGGGACCGTCATCCTCATCCCCGCCTCGTGGGTCGATCGAGAGCCCGCGCAGCCGCGCCGCCGCTGATGTCCGTCACTCGGCGGACGCTGCCTTCGGGCACGGTGACCTGGCGCGCGAAGGTCTTCTTCGAGCACCGGGTCATCGCCGAGAAGTCGTTCACGCGGAAGACGGATGCCAAGCGCTGGGAGGCCGACCAGCTGGTCAAGCTCCAGAGCGGCACCTGGATCGACCCGACGCGCGGCCGGGTGTCGTTCGGGACGCTCGCCGAGGAGTGGCAGGGCTCGCGACAGCACCTTGCGGTTCGGAGCCAGGAGACGACGCGGTTCCTGCTCGACTCCTACGTCATCCCACTACTCGGGCGCTTGCCGATCGCCGTGATCTCTGCGACGGACGTGGAGCGGGTGCTCACGGCGATAACGGTCCGTGGGCTGGCCACGGCCACCCGGCGGCGGGTCCTGTCCGTCATCCGCCTGGTGCTCGACTACGCCGTCCGCGACCGGCGGATCTCGGTCAACGTCGCCCGCTCGATCCCGCTCCCCAAGGGCACGACCAAGCGCGAGCCGCACTGGCTGCGCGCGGAGCAGCTGGGAAAACTGGCCGACGCCATGCCGCCGAACTGCCAGCCGGTCGTGCTCTTCCTCGGCCTGGCCGGCTGCCGGTTCTCGGAGATGTGCGCGCTGCGGGTCGACGACGTCGTCCAGACACCGCACGGCCTCGGGGTGCGGATCCACCGCGCCGCCCCGCAGTCGAAGGAGACCAGCGGTGCGATCTTTGGTCCGACGAAGACGCACCAGACGCGGACGGTGCCAGTCCCGCCGACGCTCGGGGCCTACGTCCGAGACCGGATCGACAGTGCACCGTCCGGCTCGTACCTGTTCCCGAGCCCGACGGGCGCGATCTGGACCAACACCAACTTCCGCGTCCGTCCCGCTGGACTGAGACCACACAGTCGGTCGGCCTGGCCGGCACGTCGATCCACGACCTCCGCCACACCGCCGCCTCGCTCCTCATCGCCGCCGGCGCCGACGTGAAGGCGGTTCAGATGATCCGCGGCCACGCCACCGCGACGATGACCATGGACCTCTACGGCCACCTGTTCTCCGACGCGCCGTGGGTGGCCATGGAACGGATACCAATGTTCCCAGACTTCGGTCCGAATACTGGCGACTCATCGGGCGAGCGACCTCTAGGAGAGGGGTGCTGATGTCACCATCACGTCATGACACTGTTCGGAGACCTCGATTTCGGGGAGGCCTACTTCTATCACTACACCCGGGCCGAGCGGCTCCGTCAGATCCTTGATGGTGGCCGGCTGCGGATGGGGCCCTACGCGTCGACCAACGACCCTCGAGAAACGAAGGCGTGGTATCCGAGCCTTTCCGTCCCCGATGACGAAGCTGATCTAGCGCAAGACGAACACATGCGCCTGATGGCCGATCTAGATGGCCGTCTGCGCGGGCGCGCCAAGGTGCTCTGTCTGACTCGAGATGCGGAGCCCAGGGACGAGTTGGACGCCATCTTCCAGTTCCGTCGCGGGTACGCGCGGGCGCGGATGTGGGATCAGTACGGAGACAGACACGCCGGAGCCTGCCTGGTCTTTGACCGCCGACGACTCCACTCCACGATAGTTGAAGTTTCGGCACCAGCTGTACCGCGCTTCGGCAACGTTCGCTACGAGAACCGGCCAGTCGGGCCCACCGGCCGATTCAACTTTGATCTGGCTGCCCTTCGTCGAAACGGGGTCGAGGCAGAAGCCGACACCTTCCTCCGCGAACACACTCGCGAGCTGTTCTTCCACAAAAACACCGACTGGGAGTCGGAGCAGGAGTTCCGCTACGTCGTTGTGGACGACAGGCCCGAACTGTTCGTGCCGATCTGGAGCAGCCTCGTCGCCGTCGTTCTGGGGGACGCACACGACGCAGACCAGCTACCAGCGATACGCCGCCACACCGCCGTGGCACAAAGCGATATAGCCGTCGCGGTCTGCCGCTGGCAGAACGGCGCCCCCAATCCGCTTCCTGCAGGCTAACCGGCGCTGCCAGTAGCCATCCGGACGAACGCGGTCACGGCATCGGTCATGACTGACCACTGCCCCCACCGACCTGACTCGTTCGACGCCTTCTCGTCCCACGAGGTTGATTGCCTCAGCGATGACTCGGTCGTCCGGACCCACCGCCTGGTGGCGGGCGTCAGGACGCCTGGCTAACACCTGAGCAACCGGTGCCGACCGCCGCGAGTAGAACCCGGCACAGCTCGGGTAGAAATCGTGGGTTGAGGCGTGGGCACCAGCGTCGGCAACGGCGACGACGCACCACAGGAAGTCGGCTTGGCAGAGGCTATCGAGCGGCAGATCGTCCGTCCTGGGCTCGCCCTCCGGGTCGTGCTCCATGATCTCGACCGGGACATCCTCATGGAGCACGGGAGAGCCGGTAACCGCCGAGCGTGCGAACCTGATCAGCGCGCCTTTGCGAGGCTGGCCCTCGGCGGACACGAGCACGCCAGCTCGTGACGCCTCGGTGATGGCGTGCCGGAACCATGACCTGTCGGCGTACACGTCGTCGCCGATGCGGCGGAGCACCACGGGCCGGACGAACTCCCACGCTTCTTCGCGAACAGCCATAGCGAGGACGCCGAGGACGCCGAGGACGCGGGAGATGATCTCGCGCCAGAACGTCGCTGCCTCGCGCTCGCGCCCGTAGTGTGCGTGCGTGTTCGTTTGATCGACCAATGCGGACTTGTAGGTGTGGTACAGCTCGGAGACGGCGAAGTCGAACATGGCCATGTTGCGCTGGCGCAGAGCCACCCCTGCCACGGAGGCCAGCCGGTCGAGGATCTGCCCGTAGGTCGCGGGCTCTCCCCCGACCCAGGCGGTCGCGAGCTGCGCGCGGGCCGGACGCAACGCCAGGCGCACGGCGTCGACCAGGCCTGACTCGATGGCGTCAGCTACCGCGTCCTCGAAATCGGACGCCTCCATGGAGATGTCGATGACGATGCGTCGGTTCCGGCCCTCACTGGCAGCTTCACGTTCTGTCTGCGCGATCCTGGCCACCACTTGCTGGATGTCGGCCGCGGCTTCGGCCCGAATCTTCTCTCGGAAGTTGGCGAGAGCGAGCGACCAGTCGCGGTGCTCGATGCGCCGGCAGCTGGTGCCGTCGCGCACGAACACATCGCCCGGCCRGAAGACGATCTTGCGGTCCTCACCTGGGCCCGGGTACAACCCMTCCTTCTTCACCATGGGTGGGAAAGAGTCGACGGACGGACCGACGTAGATGACAGCGACATCGCGGTTGTCGAGCTGGTGGCTGGCCGAGATGATTGTGAGCCGACCGTCGAGGTACGAGTTCGCGATCGTGCGGAGGTTCGCTTCGTCGAAGTGCGCAAGGTTGATGGCCGCCTGGGCGTGGGCGGGCCGCCCCTTGCCATCAACACCGACGACGATGTACCCGCCTTGCGCCAAGGTGGAGAAGGCTGCCACATCTTTGACGAAGCCGAGCCGGTGCTTTAGCTCACCGGTCTTTGGACAGGTCGAGCGTCGCCTTGAAGTCGAGGACGTCCAGCTCGGTCCCGACGGCGAGCAGCTCGCCGAGCTTCTCTTCGTCAACGGCCCCGTCGAGGGCGCGACCATGCTGGTCATCGTCGCAGCGCTGGTGTTGGCGGTGGAATCGCTCGCGCGGGTGGTTCTCCATCGAGTCCGACCTCGGCTTTCGCGGACCGCGCGTGGGACTGCTGACCACATGCTGACCACGAACCGGACATTGCGGTCGCACCGACGAGACCAGTTGCACAGCAGATCGGGCTGGCCTGCACAAACAGTTGTGCGCCTGGGCAGATTCGAACTGCCGACACCCGCTTTAGGAGTTCGGCGGAAGGCAACTCAGTCAACCTCTGCCTACTAGCTCCTGGCCACATCTGCGCAGGCAGCGTGGCTCGTCGGGCCTCGAGTGACGCAGGGCAGTCCAATGTTTCGGTGCCTATCCCGCCCACAAGCTGCCCACACCGGCCGTCGCACTTGACCCGGGGGTTGCTTAATCCAGGCGTCAACTGGAAGGAGGTACTGTCCCGACGCCGAACCAGTGCCGCGACGCAACCCGTCGCGCGCCCAGCCTCGCTCGGGCCAGACTGAGTCGTGCCGTAGCACAACCCCGCATTGCCAGACGCGCCCAGCGGCCGCGGGCGCGGACCGATCGTCCTCACTCGCCTCGCGTCCTGAGGCGCTGCTGCCTTTTTCACGGAACCAAGAGCCAAGCCTCGAGCTCGCGGGCGGGGTGCAGGACAGGCGCGGCCTCCGGGCTGCTGCTGCTCCGCTATCGGATGGACGCCTCAGAGCAGGTCCGAGTTGCGTTGGTAGTTCAAGTCAAGGGCGCGGCTCCGCCGTGCCCTTGCCGTCGGGTGACGTGACGGGTACCACGAACCCGCCGGAGCGCTGGATGCTCCGGACGGTGAGGTAGGCGGGCCACGTGCTGAATTTCGGACAGTTGCCTGCCTTAATTGCGATCGGCATTTCAAACATGCTTGCTGAATACTTGTGCACGGAATCTCCGACACGGAATGTCAGATTACTAGGCACAACGTCGACGTGGACTCCGTTGTACCACAGGTTCATCCGCTCGATATCCACAAAGTTTGGTGGCTGGAAACGCACTCTCAATGCCACCGCTCCCAACCCTTCTCGGATCGTCAAAACCTGGCCCTCGAATTGGACGTCCCAGTTGTCGGCACGCATCAACAGCTCACTGTCCTCGATCAGCACGAGTGGCCGGTTTTGCTCGTCGAAGAGACGCAGGTAGAGGCCGAGGCGCCCATCGGTCTGCGAAAAAGCCACGATCGCGAGATCATCAATGACGACCGGGGCGAAGTCGCCGTCCCAGGTGAACGCGTTCGATCCTAAGCCGAGCATTGCGGGCCCCTGGGCAAATTCAAGTCCAAATGGCCGAGTCGCCCCGTTCCGCATATTGAACGGCGAGGCATTCGCCGCGATCACCGATTCATCGGTTCGTAGACCTCGACTCTTCTCACCGTGATGCCTGTCGCACAGGAGCGTCAACTCATCGGCATCATGTCGACGCGTCACGGCCCAGCCGAGCATGTGGTCATACTCGTAGATCGGGTGACCGCAGATGACGCATCCGAAACCGCAGCGTTGCCTTACCTCGCGCCTAATTGCATCGGGAATATTCGGCCTACCACTAACCATCTGAGCACGATGGCAGAGGGCGACCAGAATGTCTAGGGTGGATCGGGAACGTGCCGTGCTGCCGGGCTCCCGTTGCGCCAATCTTCCAAGACGACGCGGCGGAAGCCACGCTGTGCGATCTAATAGAGAAAATTGGGGAGACGATTCTTCCCCGTGTAGTTAAAGATCTGGAACTTGTTGAGCCATATCCGCGAGCGGCCATTGGGCATGACCCAGTCGCTCCTGCACTGCGCCCTCCTATCTGCCATCAGCGCGTCGAAGTCCAAACCTTGGGCGCCCTTCTTGGCGATCCTCCGGTTGCTGCGCTCGCACGGATCGCACGCACACGTAGTGAGCAGGGCCTGGGAAGCACCGGGCCCAAGACCATCGAACTCGACCAAGTACTTCATCACCTGAGTGTTGTAGACCAGGGGATTGGTTCGCTTCACGACGGTCCCGACGATTCCCTGATCGCCACCGACTGGGAGAGCCACGCGATCTCCGACCCTGAAGCGTTCTTCGACTCGCATGTGTATTGCCATGCGTGCTACCCCTCACTCAAGTCAGGCCGAAGCGTCAGAGCGTTCTCGCCCCGCTACGAACGGGCAACAACGGCGCGCAGCGTTCGCGCCAATGTCACAGGCGCAGCTTCGCTTGCCGCAAGAGTTCAACCCTCCTGCCGCCACACCTCCAGCTACGCACAAATACGTTCATACCAGGGCCGTCGGTCACGGACACCGGTCCCAGCGGGTGGAATCCCGCGCTCCCCACTACGGGCGTGAGCGTAGACAGTCCTCGACCCATGGCGAACCCCGGAGCGGGTGCATCACCAAACTTGCCGGGTTGCCCGCCTGCGTGGCTCCCGAGACCAGCACGCTCAGCCCCGCGCGGACGGCCGCGTCCAGGAACACGGCCGCGTGCGGCGCGAGCGAGCCGAGCCCGACCAGGTCGTCGAGGTTCGTCGCACGCACCACGGAACCGCTCGACTCGCCCCAGTGCCAGCACGCCACGGTGCGGCTAGTTGATCTACCGAAACCCGTCTTACGTCAAACTTCGGCACACTTTGCTCCCGGAAGGGCCGCGCCCGCGGATAATTACCCCTCCTGAGCCCTTCTAGGGGCCCTAGGAACGCGTTTCTCGCCTCCGGGGTAGTCCAGCGTGGGTCGGCACACTTTAGGCGCAGAGCGGCGCCCTTGCGCATCGTCTAGATCCACAACCGCAGGGCGAGATTTGTTTTGGAGTGCGCATTTCAGCCCGCGGTGGGTGCCTTACCCACGCGTCGCGCACGGCGGCCCGTCGAATTGACTCGGCTGTTCGTTAGTCAGAGCGAACCACGCTCAGCCGCTCTGATTCCTGTAGAGGAAGTGGACCGGTCCGCTGTTGCAAAAAGCAGGATCGGAGCCCGGTCGATGCGCAAGAGCCTAGACAAGTTTCGCGGGCTGCCCGGCAGATCCTCGACGGCCATAGCCGCCACAGCAGCCGTCGCACCCGTGCACCAGGTACACCAGAGGCTCGTGGAACTCGCCGTCACGGCGTGCCAGGTAGGCCAAGCTGTCAGGGTCCGGGTGCCCGATGCCGTGCGGGCAGATGCGTTCCGTGAAGCCTCGGTCCTGCCGCCAGTTCAACGTGGCGTGGTCCAGCGGGTGCGGGGACGGGTTGTGCAGGCAGCAGTACTGCCCGGAGCAAGCAGAGGATCCGTGCACGCGGATCACGCCGATGATGCTTACCCCGTACGGTCCAACGGAAGCGGGCATCGAGAACAGGTCAAAGTCGTCGTCACTCAATGTGAAACTTCGCCTTCCAGCGCGCCTCACGTGCACCGTCGTCGTCCAGCGCCTTGTACGCGTCGGTATGCTCGATCACGTGGTCGACCAGGTAGCGGACCATAGTCCACGCGGGAACCAGTTCATAACCGGAGGCGGAAGACGAATTGTCCAGCCACGTTCTCCCGTACCGGTATGCGCGCATCGGGTCGAGATACGCGATCTGCACCGGCTCGTGCGAATAATACGGGATCAAGTCCATGTAGTACGCGTGTGCTCGTCCATTGACGCTCGACGGGTCGGACACGTCTAGCTCATGGAACACGCTGCGCACGTTCTCTCGAATCATGCATCGGCCTAGGCCGGCCGAGTTGAGCGCAACGAACTGGCGTTGTCGACCCGGCACCCACCATTCACACGCGGATACCAGGTAACTCACAGTCTGAACATGGAGCACGTATCCGGACATATCACCCATGCTACGCGTGCGAAGGCAGGAACCTGGACGATAGCGTCGCCGAACCGACCGGGCCTAGTAAGAGCTCCCTATCGTTTCGCTCGTCGGGTACACCTTCGCAGCGCGCTCCCGAACCAGGGCAACCCGGAGGTCATGCTCGGTCCGCCTGTGCCAGGCGGTCACGTACTCGTCGTCGGTTTCGTCGGCGCCGAACACCTCGGCTGCTCGCTCGTTCGCGACCCGTGCTGCCGTTTTGAGTATGACGACCGCCCAGGTTGGCGGTTGGTCGATGGCGCCGTAGTCAATCAGACGCAGCACGGCGAGCTCTTCCGCCATGTGCAGCGTGATTGCCCGTTCACGCGCCCTGTGCGCGGAGCGTCGCTCCCACCACTCCCTCAACCAGGCTGCGACCACGATCGCGCCGAACAGACCCCAGACGAACCGGGCCGTGCTCCAGTCGCCGTCGTGCACGCCCCACCAGATGGACAGCAGGCCGAAAGCGCCCCAGATGATGACGACGGGAATCACGCGATCGCCTTCCCCGCTCGCGCGCACGCCCCATCGGCGCGCACCTCCAGCGCCACTCAACCATTGCGGATCGATCAAGTGTGGCGTGCCGTCCAGGTGTCACTCGTAAGGGCACTTTACCGGTGGAACCAGCAACACCAACGGGTGACTGGGGAACGCTCCCGGCATGCGAACCCGGCGTTGTGCTCGTACATCTCCTCCGGACCACACGATTCGCTGACGGTCCGCGGCCACCACGAGGCTATCCGCGCTTCAGTCGACGGGCGCACCACCACCGCACAAGGATCCGGCGGAGTGAGACCTTATCGATTCGGAGACTAGATGCGAGAACGTCGCGGAGCGGCACAGCACCTGATCACCACAACTGCGACGCGACACGTTGCGTCGCGCTAGAACGCCGATGAAATTTCTCGATCATGCTGGCGCTCCTAGAAGAGCGCCAACGCATAGAGCACGAATGTGCTCCCCGCATATGTAGTTCTATATACATACAACCTCAACAGAGGTTGTATGTATGGATGGATATATGGTTTGTGGTCATCGCGCGGCCCCGGGGAGATCAGACCGTGACCACCCCGGGGCTCACTCGGGACTAGACCTGCCTACGCCGGAGCGGAGAGGTCCGGCGGGCTCCCGCCGACCGCAGGCAACGGCACGCCTCGCACACGCAGGTGCTCGCCGCGGGCATCCTCCGAGTACGTCAGCAGCCAGACGCTCCGCTGCGGGTCCAATGGAGTCGGGTACTTGCTGCGATAGCTGACCGCGTCAACCTGCGCGATGTAGCCCATGCTCCGCAGCTGATTGAGCGCTCCGCGGACAGTCGCAGGCGCCCTGCCACTCTCAGCGACCAGTCCCTTGACCGATGGCCACACGGGGCGCTCCGGGTCGCCTGCGTTTGCATGTGACGCAAGCAAGAGTCCGATGTGCTGGACGTTGCCCTTCACGTGTGGATCGTCTCGGAATTTCGTGACCCACGGCCCGACATGCATCGGCTCGCCGGCGCCGAGACCCGGAAGGCTCGACACCTCGGCCGGACCACTCGATCCCCTCATACGACAGAACTCCGCATCCACTCGTCGAGCTCGGACAGCCTGTAGCGCCACTGGTTGCCGATCCGGTAGCGCGGCATCCCCTGCCTCTCTGCGTTGTTGTAGATCCAGCTCACCGGCTTGTCGAGGTACGCCGCCACGTCCTCAGCCGTGACGAACGGCTCGTGCGATCCATCCACTGCGTTGCCCTCCATGCACCTGGATCCTGCCAATCTCCGTGTGGCCGACGTTACAGCCTTCTGCACATGCCGTCTAGTACTTGCCGTGTGCTGTGTGTTGGCACTATCGTCGGGGCGTGGACATTGACCCCAACAGCTGGACCGAGGAAGTCACGACCAGGCCGAACCCTCCTGGTGTCACCAGCCCGGACGGCACGCCCCTGCTCACGCCGCTGGTTCGGGTCTCGTGCGTGCTCGGACCGTTCTTGGTCGTCGCCGAGAAGGAGTTGCACTCCCCGGCCCTTGGACCTGAGACCTTGCGGCTCGAGGGTCGCTGGTCGAACGACGAGGAAGACCGCCTCACGGGCCCAGAGGGCGGGATCACGACCGAGACGCTGCGCGCGATCCCCATGCAGGAAATTCGTGCGCGGATGTTTCGTCTAGTTCGAGGGGCACTGCGCGCCCACGGTTGGATCCCGGAGATTCCTGAGCGCGTGGACACGCCTGGCGACCTTGCTCGGTTTTGCGCTGTGTACGTCGACCTCGTTCGGGAGGGGCACAGGAGTCCGCTCCACCGGATGAGTGAGCTCACCGGCGTATCCCGGAACACCCTGAGTGCTCGGATTCGCCGCGCGCGCGAGCAAGGAATCCTCACCCGGCCGACTTCGACGGAGGCCGGCGGGGAGCTGACGGAATTCGGACTCACATTGCTGCAATCGGATGAGGAGGCCTGACGTGGCGTGGACCGCGAAACGCGGCAAGACCTGGACTGGTTATTACCGCGACCCGTCTCGTCGCAAGCGCTCCAAGGGCGGATTTCTCCGAAAGAGGGATGCGTACGACTGGGCGATCTCTCAGGAGCAGTCCGTGAGCCTTGGCACTCACGTCGCCCCTCGCGCAGGCCGCGTCACCTTCGGCACCTGGGCCGAAAGGTGGCTCGCGACGCTGAATGTCAGCCCTCGCACGCGCGACGGGTACACGGAACGGCTTCGCTCACTGGTTCTCCCTCGCTGGAAAGACGTTCCGCTTGATCGGATCGGACTCTCCGACGTCAAGGCGTGGTGCGCCAACATGCCCACCCTCAGCGGAGGGACCGCTTCGGCAATGCGGCGTAGAGACGCCGCCCAGCTCTTCGCACGGATGCTCGATGCGGCCGTCGACGAGGGCCTACTTCCGCGGAACCCCGTCCACACTCGGAGCGGCCGCAAGGCCGACTACCTGCCGAAGGCACACGTCAAGAAGGAGCACAGGTACTTGACGCACGAGCACGTGCGTCGTCTGGCGGACGCGGCATCGCCCGAGGCCCGTCGCCTGATCCTGGTTACCGCCTACACGGGGCTCAGATTCGGTGAGGTCACCGCGCTCAGGGCGCGCGACGTCAACCCTCTCGGTGGACACATCTCCGTCGGACGCGCCTTCACCCGCCTCGACAACGGGCAGATCATCCTCGGAGGCACGAAGACCGGACGCAGCCGGACGGTTGTCGTTCCACCGTCCATGCGCCAGCTGCTCACCGCTTCGGTCGAGGGCAAGCGCCCTGACGACCTGGTCTTTCCTGCCGAGAATGGGCAACCACTACGTCGGGACAACTTCACGCAGAGGGAGTTCGCGCGTGCAGTCGAAGCCGCGTCGACGGCCGTGACCACGTTGCAGACCGCGCTCGGGACTTCGGAGCACCTGCGCACTGGCGTCATGAGCCTCAGCACGACCGACAAGCTCCGCACCTTCCAGCTGAACCACGGACTGGCGTCCACAGGTGAGACGGACGAGGCGACATGGCTCGCGCTGTCCGAGTCCAACGACGCCCTCGGCACCCACTCTGCCGGCCTACTCCGGCGGCTCTCCCACGTTCGACTCGTCGAGGGCTCCGAGGACTTCCCGCGCCTGACCTTTCACGATCTGAGGCACACGGCTGCAAGCCTCGCCGTCGCCGCCGGCGCGGACATCAAGGCGTTGCAGAGCATGCTCGGACATGCCTCGGCGTCGATGACGCTCGACGTCTACGCAGGACTGTTCCCGGGGAGCCTCGAGGCGGTCGCGGACCGACTCGACGGACAGCTCACGGCGATGGATGCCCACATTCTGCCCACACCCGACGTCATTGTCGCCATGCCGATGCGGACTGATAGCAGCGCCTAGGCGCCCTGACCTGCAACAACACACTGTGCGCCTGGGCAGATTCGAACTGCCGACACCCGCTTTAGGAGAGCGGTGCTCTATCCCCTGAGCTACAGGCGCGCGGGACGGTGGAAGGCGGTCGGCGTCGATCCCGCAGTGCCCTGCGAGCGTCGCCGGTCGGTGGTCCCGAGCGTCGCCGACAGCCCCGACGGGCTCTCAGCGCGGGGTCAGCCTACCGGCCGGGCGCGTGAGTGCCGAAGCACCCGAGCGGTTCCCGTGCGGCCGCGATGCAGGCGGACAGTGGCGACCGCACCACCACGGCACAGCAGCGCACCGGCGCGCCCACGATCGGCCACGAGGCCGCCTTCCTCGGACGTCGTCGACACCCAGGACTTGTGCGCCGCGCTCAGCTGACCGCCTACGACCCGTAGAAGCTCTTCAGCAGCTCGAACACCACGATCGCCGGCCACACCAGCGCCTTGGGGATCGCGAGCACGAACTCCCAGAAGGAGGACCCCGCGGAGAAGTAGTACACAGCCGCGCCGATGAAGCCGAGGCCGTAGACGGCCCCGCCGCCGGCGCCTGAGCCCTTCGACATGCTCGATCCTTCCGCCATGACGCCTCAGCGTAGGACCGAGGACGACCCCCGAGACCCGTCGGCTCGCCGAGTGACGGCCCGTCCCGCGTGGCAGGATCGCGGGATGACGACGGAGCAGAAACCAGCGCCCGACATCACCACGAACGCGGGCGACACCCAGCTGTGGGTCGAGCGCACGGGCAAGCGCCAGTACACGGGCCGCAACTCGCGCGGCGCCGAGGTCCTCATCGGCAGCGTGGGCGTCGAGAACGTGTTCAGCCCCGGCGAGCTGCTGAAGATCGCGCTCGCCGGCTGCAGCGGGCTGGCGGCGGACGCCAAGCTGAGCCACCGGCTGGGCGACGACGTCGACGTCACCATCAAGGTCTCGGGCGAGAGCGACGACGCCGAGGACCGCTACCCCGCAATCGCGGAGGAGATGGTGGTCGACCTGAGCAGCCTGGACCCCGAGGCCCGCGAGCGCCTCATCACCATCGTCCACCGGGCCATCGACGCGCACTGCACCGTCGGCCGCACCCTCGACGCCGGCGCGACCGTGCAGCTCTCGGTCACCGGGGAGCGCTGAGCCATGCCCGACCTGGTCGAGGCGGCGCTGTCCAAGTCCGTCACCATCCCGTCGACCACCATCCACGCGCACGTCGCGGGTCTTCGGAAGCGGAACCCGGAGGCGACCCCCGAGCAGCTGATCCGCCTGCTGGAGAAGGAGTACCTGCTCGTCGTGCAGAGCACCGGCGGCGCGGTCGGCGCGACGGCGGCGGCACCGGCAGTCGGCACGGGTGTCGCGCTGGTGCTCACGGCCAGCGACGTCGCGACGTTCTTCGGGGCGTCGGCCGCGTTCTCGCTCGCGGTGGCCTCCGTGCACGGCATCGAGGTCGAGGACACGGAGCGTCGGCGGGCGCTGCTGCTGGCGACGATCCTCGGCGACGCCGGCGGCAAGGTCATCACCGACGGGGCCGAGCTCACTAGCGTCAGCGTGGCGCGGGCGCTGCTCACGCGGATGCCGATGGCCACCGTCCGCAAGGTGAACACGACCATGACCCGCCGGTTCGTGCGCACCCAGCTGACCAAGCAGACGGGACTGGCCATCGGGCGCATCATCCCGTTCGGCATCGGCCTCGTGGTCGGTGTCGCGGGCTCGCGCGCGCTGGGCAAGAACGTGATCGCCGGTGCCCGCAAGGCGTTCGGGCCGCCGCCGGCGTCGTTCCCCAAGGTCATCGAGATCGCGGGTCCCGACGACAACCCGGTGGTCCTGCCCGCGCCGCAGAAGCGCCTGACGGGGCGGCTCAAGAGCATCGGGTCCCGCAAGAAGGTCCCGGACCAGAGCGACCCGTCGTAGGGATCCCTACCAGCGGCCGTGCACGTGCGGCCGGATCCGGCCGTCGTACACCCCGCGCAGCCCGTCGAGCGTCTCCTCGTCGATCGGCGGCAGCGACGCGGCCGCCGCGTTCCCGACGGCCTGCTCGGGCGAGCGCGCGCCGGGGATGACGACGGACACGCCGGGCTGATCGATGATCCACCGCAGGGCCAGCTGCGCGGTCGTGTACCCGGCGGGCGTCAGCGCGGCGACCTCACGGGCCGCGGCCACGCCGACCTCGAACGGCACCCCGGCGAACGTCTCCCCCACGTCGAACGCCTCGCCCGCGCGGTTGTAGGACCGGTGGTCGTCGTCGGCGAACTGCGTGTGCTCGTCGTACTTGCCCGACAGCAGGCCCGACGCCAGGGGCACGCGGGCGATGATGCCGACTCCGTGAGCCGCGGCGGTGGGCAGGACCTCCTCCAGCGGCTTGCGCCGGAACACGTTGAGGATGATCTGCACCGTGGCCACGTTCGGCCGGATGATCGCATCGAGCGCCTCGTTCACGGTCTCGACGGAGACGCCGTAGGACGCGATGCGACCCTCGTCGACGAGCACGTCCAGGGCGTCGTAGGTGGACTCGCGGCGGTAGACCTCCGACGGCGGGCAGTGCAGCTGCACCAGGTCGAGGGTGTCGACGCCGAGGTTCTCCCGCGACCGGTCGGTCCAGGCCCGGAACCACGAGAGCGTGTAGGCGTCGGCCGTGTGGGGGTCGGCGCGGCGGCCCATCTTCGTCGCGACGGTCAGGCCGTGCCCGGGGCGTGACGCCAGGAACGCGCCGATGAGCTTCTCGGAGCGCCCGTCGCCGTAGACGTCGGCGGTGTCGAGGAAGGTGACTCCGGCGTCGACGGCTGCGGTCAGCACCCCGAGGGCGTCGTCCTCGCTGACCGACCCCCAGTCCGCGCCGAGCTGCCAGCAGCCCAGCCCGACGACCCCGACCGACCGACCCGTGCGCCCCAGCGGGCGGCTCTCCATCGACGTCTCCATGGACAGGGACGTTACCCGCGCGGACGATGGCCAGGTGACGAGCATCCCGATCGACGCGGTGGTCCGGTCCTTCCCGGTGTCGGCGACGGTGGCGTGGGGCCTCGTCGCCGACCTGAGGAACCACGAGCGATGGATCCCCCTGACCCGGGTCTCCGTGGACGGGGCGACGGTGACCGCCGTGTCGGGGCCGCTGGCGAAGCGCGGCTTTCCCGGCTTGAAGGACGTCATGACGATCGACCGCCTCGACCCGCCGGCCGGGACCGAGCCAGGGGTCGCCAGCTTCACCAAGACCGGCCGGGTGCTGCGGGGGACCGCGAGCATCGTCGTCGTCCCCTCCGGCCCGTCGTCGAGCCGGGTCTTCTGGAGCGAGAACGCCTACCTCGCGGGCCCGCTGCCCCGCCGACTCACCGAGGCGGCGCTCAAGCCGTTCCTCGGCGGCATGGTTCGGTATGCGCTGATGAAGGCTCGTCGCGAGGCTCGCGCAACGAATCGTCGCGCTTGACGACGATCCCGCAACGGATCGCTCCCCAGCGCGCAATCCGAGATGCAGGTCCCGGGCACCACCGGCTCGTAGCCTTGGGGAAACGACACGCCACGAGGAGCCTCATGACCCCCACCGCCCCCGGACGTACCGACCGCCGCTACCTGATGTGCGAGCCCGTCCACTACACGGTGTCCTACGAGATCAACCCGTGGATGGACAAGACCAAGTACACGGACGCCGACCTGGCCGTCCGCCAGTGGCGCACGCTGCGCGACGTGTACCTCGACCTCGGCCACACCGTCGAGACGATCGACCCGATCCCCGGCCTCCCGGACATGGTCTACGCCGCCAACGGTGCGACCGTCCTGGACGGCGTCGTCTACTCCGCCAAGTTCCGCTATGCCGAGCGCCAGCCCGAGGGCCCCGCGTACCAGAAGTGGTTCGCCGACCGCGGCTACGTCACGCACACCGCCGCGCAGACCAACGAGGGCGAGGGCGACCTGCTCGTCGTCGGCGACCTGGTCCTGGCCGGCACCGGCTTCCGCACCGACCGCGCCGCCCACGCCGAGCTCCAGGAGCTGTTCGGCCGCCCGGTCATCTCGCTGGACCTGGTCAGCCCGCACTACTACCACCTCGACACCGCCCTGGCCGTGCTGTCGAGCGACCCGGCCGACCCGCAGATCGCGTACTACCCGCCGGCGTTCTCGGCCGGCTCGCGCGCCGTCCTGCGCCAGCTGTTCCCCGACGCCGTCGAGGCCACCGAGCGCGACGCGGTCGCCCTCGGGCTCAACGCGGTGTCGGACGGCTACAACGTCGTCGTCGCCCCCGGCGCGGTCGACCTGGCGGCGGCCATCGCCGAGCGCGGCTACAACCCCATCCCGGTGGACACCAGCGAGCTGCTCAAGGGCGGCGGCGGCGCCAAGTGCTGCACGCTGGAGATCCGCCCCGCGTCCGGTTCCGGGCGATGACTCTCACCGGGGTCATGACGACGTCCGTCCTCGCTCCGAACTACCACCCGCTCCCGGTCACGCTGGTCGACGGGCTCGGGTCGTGGGTCACCGACGACGAGGGCCGGCGCTACCTGGACCTCCTCTCGGGCTACTCGGCGCTGAACTTCGGGCACCGGCACCCGGTCCTCACGGCCGCGGCGCACGCGCAGATCGACAAGCTCACCCTGACGTCCCGCGCGTTCGACCACGACCTGCTGGAGCCGTTCGCGGCGCGGCTGGCCGGCCTGATCGGGCCGCTCGTCGCGGGTCCCCCGATGGTGCTGCCGATGAACACCGGCGCCGAGGCGGTCGAGACCGCGATCAAGGCAGCACGCAAGTGGGGCTACGACGTCAAGGGCGTGCCCGCCGAGCGCGCGACGATCATCGTCGCCGACGGCAACTTCCACGGCCGCACGACGACGATCGTGTCGTTCTCCACCGACCCTGACGCGCGCCGGGGCTTCGGCCCGTACACGCCGGGGTTCCGCGTGGTCCCCTACGGGTCCGTCGACGCGCTGCGAGAGGCCATCGACGAGACCACCGTCGCGGTGCTCCTCGAGCCGATCCAGGGCGAGCAGGGCGTGGTCGTCCCGCCCGCCGACTACCTGCCGGCCGTGCGCGCGCTGTGCACCGAGAACGACGTGCTCTTCGTCGCCGACGAGATCCAGTCCGGGCTCGGCCGCACCGGCACCACGCTCGCCTCCGAGCTCTGGGGCGTCCGCCCCGACCTGGTCACCCTCGGCAAGGCGCTCGGCGGCGGGGTGCTCCCGGTGTCAGCCGTCGTCGGCCGTGCCGACGTCCTCGGCGTGCTGACCGCGGGCACCCACGGCTCGACGTTCGGCGGCAACCCGCTGGCATGCGCGGTCGGCCTCGCGGTCATCGGCCTGCTGGAGACCGGCGAGCTCCAGGCCCGAGCCACGACGCTCGGCCTGCAGTGGGGTGCCCGCCTCGACGCGCTCGTCGACGACGGCCTGCTCACGGCCGCCCGCCGCGTCGGCCTCTGGGCGGGGCTCGACGTCACCCCGCCGACCACCGGCCGGCAGCTCTGCGAGCGGCTGCTCGCCCGCGGCGTGCTGGCCAAGGACACCCACGGCAGCACCATCCGCCTGGCTCCCCCGCTGACGATCACGCCGGACGACCTGGCCCTGGCCACCGACCGCCTGACGGACGCCCTGCGCTGACCGCACGCAACGTCCGCACATTCGACCGTCCCGACGACCGACTGTGCGGACGTTGCCGCCTCCCCCACGCAGCGTCCGCACGTTCGAGCGTCCCCACGACCGAATCTGCGGACGTCACCGGCCACCCCGCGCAACGTCCGCACGTTCGAGCGTCCCCACGACCGAATCTGCGGACGCTCGCCGCGCGACTCCGCGCTACGTCCGAGCAGATGTGGGCCAGGGGCTCCATCTGCTCGGACGATGGGGCGTCAGCTGAACTTCACCGCGCCGAAGAGGTAGCCGTTCAGGCTGGCGCCGCCGACGGCCATGCTCGACACGTCGGTGCGACGCATCTGGGCGTCGTGGCTGGGGGAGTTCGACCAGGCGGAGACCATCGAGCTGGCCGACCCGTTGCTCACGCAGGCGACGATGTTGTCTCCGCCGGAGTGCCAGATGCCGCCGGCGTTGGCCATGGTGATCGCGTGCGAGACCAGGCTGCCGCTGCGCGAGACCGACAGCTGCGGGAGCCCGAGCGACGCGCGGTAGGCGTTGATTGCCGAGCCGATCGCCGAGACGCTCGACTCGCCGGCGCCGGACCCGCCCGATCCCTTGCAGACCAGGCCACCCGCGGGCACCCCGGTCGCGGCGGGCGCAGCGGGCGCGGCCGGCGCCTGGGCCGCGGCCCTCGGGGCTGCAGCTCGGGTCGAGGACCTCGTGGTCGCCGGGGCCTTGGCGCGCGCTGCGGCTGCGGCAGCAGCCTCAGCAGCGGCCTGCGCGGCGGCGGCCTGCTCGGCGGCGATGCGGGCATTCTCGGCGGCCTGCCAGGCGGCCTGGGCGTCGACGGCGGCCTTCTCGGGCGCGGCGACACCGGCGACGATCGAGCGCAGGGACACCAGACTGACGCCCGGCGCGGTGAGCGCGGTGCTCACGGCACCGCTCGAGGCGGACAGGGCGGCACGCGGGCCGTCGCCGGCATTGGGCACAGCGGCGAGCGTCGCGTTCGCGTGGTCGACGGCCGACTGGGCCGCGGCGGCAGCCGCCGCACGGCTGGCGGCGTAGGCGGCGGGCACCACGACCTGCTCGGCGGCCTGCTCGACGACCGCGTCGCGGTCCGCCGCGAGCGTCGCATGGTCGACCCGCATCTGGGCGTCCAGGGCCGCGTCGGCGGCGGCGAGGGCGCGCTGGTCGGAGCTGTACGCCGCGCCCCCGGCGGCCACCGCCAGCGCCGTGGCCGCCGCGATGCCGACCCAGACCGACCGGCGGACCGCGACGGACCGCGCACGGGTGGGCTCGACGAGGGAATCGCCGGCGGAACGCTGATGCGGGACGTCGACGACCGAGGGTGTGGGCTCGCTGACGACCGACGGCCGCTGGCTCGGCACGAGGTCGAGCCGCTTCTTGGTGTCCTTGACCACGTCGCCTCCTTCGCGGGGACCCCGGGTGTGGCGCTCGGTGGGGCTTCCAGACAGTTCGGCACGCGCGGCGTCCGCCTTGAGGCACTTGCCCATTTTCGCGAATCACCCATTCGGCCCAACGCGCCCTAAAGTGCCATCTCCCCGCACGAACACCAAATCGGAGACGCTCGGCGATGATGAGGGCGTGACGGAACACTCGGGGCTCGACGCCCTCGACACCGCGATCCTGCGGGTGCTCGCGCTGGACGCACGCGCGACGTTTGCGCAGGTGGGTGAGCAGGTCTCGCTCTCGGCGCCGGCGGTGAAGCGGCGCGTGGACCGGCTGCGCGAGCGGGGCGTCATCCGGGGGTTCACCGTCCGGCTCGACCCGGCGGCGATGGGCTGGCAGACCGAGGCGTTCGTCGAGCTCTTCTGCAACGGGTCCACCAGCCCGACCACCATGCGCGCGGCGGTCGAGCACTACCCCGAGGTCGTCGCCGCGAGCACGGTGACCGGCGACGTCGACCTCGTGGTGCAGGTGCGCGCGCGGGACATGCGGCACCTGGAGCGTGTGGTGGAGAAGCTGGCCGCCGAGCCGTTCGTCGCCCGCACGCGCTCGACGGTGGTGCTCTCCGCGCTCGTCCGCCGCCCGGACGTGCCGCCGGCCCCGGAGGGCTAACCCGCGACGGCCTCGACGGCCACGCACCGGTTGGTGACGACCATGACCGGGCAGTCGGAGTGGTGCAGCACCGCCTGGCTGGTGGAACCGAGCAGCAGCCCGGCGAACCCTCCGCGGCCCCGGGAGCCGACGACGATGAGGTCGGTCGCCGCGGAGAACTCCGTGAGCAGCTCCGCACCGGTCCCGTCGAGCGCGATGCGCCGCACGGTGAGGTCGGGGTGATCGACGAGCGCGCGGTCGACGACGACGTGCAGCCCCTCGGTGACGTCCCGCAGCACCTGCTCGTGGTCCACGGTGGACGGCAGCCAGGCCAGGACGCCCGCCATCGACCCCACGGGCACGCCAGCGACGGCCGTCAGCTCGGCGCCCCACGCCTCGGCCTCCCCGATCGCGTACCGCAGCGCGTGCTCGGCCTGGGGCGAGCCGTCGACGCCGACCACGATCCGCTTCACGGGCCGGGTCGGCGGGATCGGCGCATCGTCGGGAAGCGTCTTGCCGTCCTCTCGCAGGGGGACGACGACGGTCGGGCAGTAGGCGTGCGCGGGCAGCGCCGACGAGACTGTGCCCAGCAGCCGGTCCGCGAAACCCCCACGCCCGCGCGTACCGACCACGGCGAGGCGAACGGTGTGCGACAGGTCCACCAGCACGCCCGCGGCGTCGCCGGTGAGCACCTTCGCCGTCACCGGGACGCCCATCGACGCGACCCGCTCGGTCGCCTCGGCCAGCACGGCCCTGGCGCCCTCCTGGATCGCGGTGTCGTCGAGGGCGGCATACCCACCGTCGAGCGAGGCCGCCGTGAACGACGGCAGCGAGTAGCTGCAGACCAGCCGGACGCCCCAGCCGTGGGCGCGGGCCTGCGCCGCCGCCCAGTCGAGCGCGTGCAGGCTGGCGGCCGACCCGTCCACCCCGACGAGGACCACATCGTCACGCGTCATCCGGAGCCTCCGTGCTCGTCACGAGCCCGCCGTGCACTCGTCCCAGTGTGCTCTCCGGGTGCACCGTTGCGCCCGTGAGGTACCGGAATGTTGCCATACGTTGGCGCAACTTTGACGAAAGGCGACGATGACGGGCGCTCAGGCCACCACGTACTGCGACCAGAGCGGCTCGGACCGGACGGACGTGGTGCCGAACGCGACCGACCAGCGCGGTGCCCGCGGCACGAACGGGAGCTCCCAGCCGATCTCGTGCAGCAGCCGGTCGGCCTTGCGGTGGTTGCACCGGACGCAGGCGGCCACGACGTTGGTCCACTCGTGCCGGCCGCCGCGGGAGCGCGGGTGCACGTGGTCGACGGTGTCGGCCCCGCCACCGCAGTACGCGCACCGGTGGTTGTCCCGCTGCAGCACCGTGCGGCGCGTGGGCGGCACGGGGCGACGTACGGGGACGTGGACGTAGCGCGTCAGGCACAGGACGACGGGCAGCGGGACGGTCACGCGCTCCGAGTGCAGGAGGCGACCGTCGGTCTCCAGGACGGTCGCCTTGCCGGTCATCACGAGCACGACGGCACGCCGCAGGCTCACGATGCACAGGGGTTCCATGCTGGCGTTGAGCAGCAGGGTGCGTGCTCCGGACGCGATCAGCCCTGGCGAGCCGACCTCGGGTGCCGCCCCGCCGATGGCCTCGGTGGACAGCTTGGTGGCATTCATGAGCACGGCGTTCTCCCGACCTCGGGGGTCGGACCGGCTGGCTGCCGGCCCGGCGAAGCGAAGCAACAGCGTGATGCAGGGCCAGAGTACGCGACGGCCCGTTCGGGACGGGGCAACGGGCCGGTGAACGAGGCGAGGCCCCGACGACATCGCTGTCGTCGGGGCCTCGTCTGATGAACTGTGAGCGTCAGCCGATCCGGATGAAGACCGGTGAGCTCTGCCAGATGGCGCGGAACTGGATCGTCTTGCCCGGGCGGGGCGAGTCGATCTGGTCGTTGCCGCCGGCGTAGATCGAGATGTGCCCGGGGCTCCAGATGAGGTCACCCGGCTGAGCGTCCGCACGGGAGATGACCGTGCCGGCCGCCTTGATGCCGCTGGACGTCCGCGGGAGCGAGATGCCGAGCTGCGCGTAGACGTAGGACACGAAGCCCGAGCAGTCGAAGCCGGCCGGGGTGGACCCGCCCGAGACGTACGGCGTGCCGACGTAGCGGGCAGCCACCTCGAGGACGGCGTTGCCCGCGACCGACTGCGGCACGGCAGCGTTGGTGGTGGGGGCAGCAGCCGCGGTGGTCGTCGCGGCGGCGGCACGCGTGGTGCTGCGCGACGCGGCGACCTTGACCTTGGCCTTGACGGGCGGCGGGGGCGGCGGCGGCGGGGTCTCGGCCGTGACAGCCGGGATGTCGAACGTCAACGCGGCATCGGCCGGGGCCGTGACCACGGGGGCGGTGTTCAGCACGGCGCGCGCCGAGGCGGTCAGCGCAGCGGTGTCGACCGCGGGCAGAGCGCCGGCCTCACCCGTGGGTGCGGCGCTGGCCGGGGAGCCGAGCATCGAGACGACGAGTCCCGACGATGCGGCGACGACAGCAGTACGGCGTCCGACGGTTCCCATCTGACCCGTCGCTGCAGCTGCAAGCTCGGTCAGTGGCGTCGAAGGACGGCGCGCCGCGCGATGGCGGGCGCTAGTGGTGCTCACGGTCACGCGTTGCCTCTCCTGATGCCTACGAGGTCAGCTGTCGGGTTCGGGTGGGAGAACACCCGGCCGTGTCCCCGATCGAATTCGGATCTCCGGCTTCACCCCAAGGACACCGAACTTCCGGTGCCCGCAATTGGGTCCCCCGCCCCTGCCGGCGGATAGTGCGAACCTCGTGGCGGCGGCAGGGTTAGGCGTTCCGCTCGAGGGCTTCTCAGGAGGAGGGTTCCGGGGAAGCAGGTCGAACGTACAGGACTCCCCCGGCAATTGTCACGTTCCGATCACGGAGACCATCGTTCTTGTTGGACGGTCGTCCTGCGGGGGCGGCGACGCCGCCGAGGTGACCTGCAAAGACGCCGATCAGAGGCGTGGGAGCGTGCGCACACACCACGCGGACGGTATCGACCGAAGATCACGGCCGATACCCAGGAATCGCTCACAGGGGGCTCCCAGAGCCCTCACAGACGGCTCAGCGGGTGCCGACGAAGATGTGACGCGCCACGTCGTCGGGCAGGTCCAGCACCGTCTCGGAGCCCGGCGCGGACACCGTGACGACCCCGTCAGCCCGCTCGATCACGATCTCCTGGTGCGGCAGCACCCCGGCCTCGGCCAGCCGCGACAGCAGCTCGACGTCCACCTGCAGGGGCTCCGCGATGCGGGCCACGACCGCCCGCTCGACGCCGTCGGCCCCCGCGGCTCCGCGGTAGGTCACCAGGGAGGTGACACCGTCGAGGAAGCCCTCGTGCGTCGTCTCCTCACCGATCTCCCCGAGGCCGGGGATCGGGTTGCCGTAGGGGTCGAAGTGCGGGTGGTCGAGGAGTGACGCCAGGCGCTTCTCGACGCGCTCGCTCATCACGTGCTCCCAGCGGCAGGCCTCCTCGTGGACGTACGGCCACTCCAGGCCGATCACATCGGTGAGCAGGCGCTCCGCCAGGCGGTGCTTGCGCATGACGCGCACCGCCTTGTCGTGGCCCAGCTCGGTCAGCTCGAGGTGGCGGTCGCCGGTGACGACGACGAGGCCGTCCCGCTCCATGCGGGCGACCGTCTGCGAGACCGTGGGTCCCGAGTGTCCGAGCCGCTCGGCGATGCGGGCGCGCAGGGGGGTGATGCCTTCCTCGGTGAGCTCGTAGACCGTCTTGAGGTACATCTCCGTCGTGTCGATCAGGTCGCTCACTGCATGGCCTCCCGCGTCGCGTCATCGTGCGCAGGCGCCTGCCCGGTCAATCACGTGGGGGCGGGCGGCTGCGCTGGTGCACAGATTAGTTGGTCGAGCCGACAGCCGGGGGCCGCGACCGCCTATCCTCGGCCACGTGCCTGACGCCCACGAGATCACCATCCCCGCGCACCTGCTGCCGTCGGACGGCCGCTTCGGTTCCGGCCCGTCCAAGATCCGCCGGGCCCAGGTAGACGCGTTGGCCGGCCCAGCGGCGGCCCTGCTCGGCACGTCGCACCGCCAGGCACCCGTCCGCGCGCTGGTCGGCCGGGTCCGCGCCGGGCTCGCCGCGCTGCTCGACCTGCCGGACGGCTACGAGGTGGTACTGGGCAACGGCGGCTCGACGCTGTTCTGGGACGTGGCGACGCTCTGCCTGATCGAGGACCGCGCCGCGTTCGGCACCTTCGGCGAGTTCGGGGCCAAGTTCGCGGCGGCAGCGACCCGCGCCCCGTTCGTCGGCGAGCCCGTGGTCACCGCGGTGGCGCCCGGCGGAGTGGCTGTCCCCGCCCTCGCCAACGGCGTCGACACCTACGCGTGGCCGCACAACGAGACGTCGACCGGCGTCGTCGCGCCCGTGCGCCGGGTGGCCGGCTCGCGCGAGCAAGGCGCGCTCGTGCTGGTGGACGGCACGTCCGGCGCCGGCGGGCTGGCCGTCGACGTGGCACAGACCGACGTCTACTACTTCGCGCCGCAGAAGTCGTTCGCCTCGGACGGCGGCCTGTGGCTCGCGGCGGCCTCCCCTGCCGCGATCGAGCGGGCCGGGCAGCTCGAGTCGAGCGGGCGCTGGGTGCCCGAGTCGCTGTCGTTCACCACGGCCATCACCAACTCGCGCCTCGACCAGACGCTGAACACGCCCGCCATCGCGACGCTCGTGCTGCTGGCGGAGCAGCTCGACTGGATCCTCGGCAACGGCGGGCTGGCCTGGGCAGCGCAGCGCACCGCCACCTCGGCCGCGCATCTCTACGGCTGGGCGGAGTCGCGCGACTGGGCCACGCCCTTCGTCACCGACCCGGGCCTGCGCTCCAACGTCGTCGGCACCATCGACCTCGACCCCGAGATCGAGGCCCCCACGGTTGCTCGCGTGCTGCGGGCGCACGGCGTGGTCGACGTCGAGCCCTACCGCAAGCTGGGCCGCAACCAGCTCCGCGTCGCGATGTACCCCGCCGTGGAGCCCGACGACGTCCTCGCGCTCACGGCGTGCATCGACCACGTGGTGGAGCAGCTGTCCTGACAGACGCGTGCCCGCCTCCCGCGGTCAGCGCGGGAGGCGGGCATCGTCCACCTGAGCGGGTCAGGCGGTCGGGCGGCGACGCCGGGCGATCGAGACCAGCGCGACGGTCAGTGCGCCGATGAGGACCAGCGACCCGCCGATCAGCAGGAGCGGCTGCACCTCGGAACCGGTGGCCGAGAGCACGGCGGCCGAGGGGTCGGCCGGCGCCACCGCCGCCGCCGCGGGCTGCACGGGGTTGTCGGCCAGCACCTGGGTGTTCGGCGGGCTGGTGAGGCAGGTCGGGCTCGACGGCGGGTAGGCAACGGTCACCGTGGCCTCAGCGGTCGCCGTGGCCCCAGCGGTCGCCGTGCCCTGAGCGGTCGCCGTGGCCTCGGGGCCGACTGCGAACTTCACCTTGACGCTCGGGCGGACCCAGTTGAACTCGTCGCCCTCGACCCACGTGCCGTTCGGCAGCTGGCGCCAGCCGGGCCAGTCGACGCCCTTGCCGCCGGGACCTGGCACGGCACCGGGCCAGAGCACCTTCCCGCTGAGCGGCTGGTTGGCGTAGACGACGTTGGGGCCGTTCGGGTTGAGCCAGGTGATCGTCGCGGTCGTGTTCGGAGAACCGTTCGCCGCGATGTTGTACGAGAGGTACGGCACGTCGTTGTCGCAGACCGGCGACAGCGTGTGGACGGCGAGCTGGCACACCTGGGGGGCGCCGTAGGAGTCGACGGGGTTGAGGCACCCGTACGAGGAGATCGTGGGGCCCTGCGACGGGTCACCCTCGGCCGCCGAAGACGGCAACGCGCCGATGGCGGCGACGAGGACTGCGAGGAGCGCGACGACCGCGCCCCGTACGAGCCTGACCATGAGTTCGCCCCTGTCGGCTAATCGGACATTTCGGTCCCATTGTGCTGCCTGGCGGCGCGTTCGAGCATGGGCATAACGGGTGATTTAGTGCCGAAACGGACTGGTCAGCGCGCCGGGCACGCCACGGCGACCTGCCCCGGGCTCGTCAAGGTGGGCGTGGTCCACACCGACACCTGGCCGTCGCGGACCGGAACGTCGAACCGATAGGTCTCGTGCGCGCCGGGCGCGAGCCACGAGGTGACCACCTGGACAGACCGGCCGGCGGCCTCACCCGTCCCGCCGGAGACGTAGCCGTCGCCCAGCCGCAGCGCGTCGAGGGTGGCCCCGACCGGGGAGTAGACGGTGATGTTCGTCGCCAGCCAACCCACGGGCAGCTCCGTGCCGCTCCAGCCGGTGACGTACTTCGGGAAGGTCGCGACGTCGGCGGGCGGCGCGTAGCTGAGGTCGAGCCGGACCGTCGCGGTCGGGTCCGGACCCGCACAGCGCAAGTCCTCGACGGTGACCGCCGTGCTCAGGTAGTAGCCGAGCTTGCCCGCGGTCCCGTCGTTGAGGAACACGCCGGTCGCGTCCGGGAAGGGACCGGTGAGGAAGGCGGCACCGACGCTCGTCGACGCCAGCTTCTTCTGCTCCTCGGGGTGGGCGGACCACATCCGGAGCCGACCCTCGGCCCCCGCCCGCGCGAGCGCGTCGACGACCGCCCGCGGCTCGCCCTGCCCCGCGCCGACCGCGCGGAAGATCGTCGACGCGACGCCCGTGTAGAAGGCGTCGCCGGCCACGGCGTCGTCTCCGAACCTGAGGTAGGAGTCGCGCAGCAGGACCTGCAGGACGTTCGACGCGTCGATCTGCAGGCCGCTCGGCTCCGTCACGGCACCGGTGGCGCCGAGCAGGTAGGAGACCGCGACGGGGTCGGTGGCGACGACGCCGTCGACGTGCTGACCCATGTCCCGCTCCCACCGTGCGGTGAGCAGCTCGGCGCTGCGCGGAAAGTCGGGCGTCATCACGGCGTCCTGCACCCACCGGCCGAGGCGGTCGGTGTCGAACCGCAGCTCGGTGTCGCTGAGCGGGAGGATCGATGTCGCGATGCCGGGCAGGTCCGCCGTCGTGCGCTGCTCGGTGAGGTCGATCGTGCCGTCGTCGGCGTGCAGCACGGCGAAGGCGCCGACGATGCCGCCCGCGCTTCGCAGCTCGGAGGAGTTGAGCGACACCAGCAGGTAGGTCCGCGGACCGTCCGCCCCCAGCATCGCCGGCAGCAGGGTGGCCACCTGCGACCCCGCGTCGAGCGCACCACTCACCCGGTCCATGCCCTCCTGCACCTGGGTCACCGGCCCCGCCAGCTGCGGGAGCAGCGCCTCGGTGTCGATCGCGCCGACGGCCGCCTGTGCCTCGCGCGCGCTCACGGCGGCTGCCTGGATGTCGGGTGCCGCGGCAACCAGCGGCGCGAGGTCGATCCGGCCGTCGGTGCCCGGCGCCTCCTGCGCGAGCAGCACGTCGTCGATGCGCCCGATGGCCGGCACCGACTCGCTCACCACGTCCTCGAGCGACGTGGACACGATGCGGACAGCCGCCAGCTGCGGCCCGACCCGGGGCAGGTACTCGGCCAGCCGCCACACGGGGTCGCCCGTCGCGCTGCGCGCCTGGGCGAGGTCGGCCTGGACCTCGGGGAGCCGCGCCTGGATCTGCTGGGTGTCGCCGCCCCCGACGTCACCCTCGAGATCGAGCACGACGTCCTTGGCCGCGAGCAGCCCGGTGCCCGCCTGGTAGACCCGGAACGCCAGCCAGCCGCCCGCGAGCACCAGCAGCAGGATCACCGCCAGCACGACGCGCAAGATTGTCCTGCGCGGTGCCGCCTTCGGCGAGGGCTCGTCCGACGGCGGGCTCGCCTCAGGCGCGCGCGGCTCGTCGATCGTGGCACTCACGGACCGATCGTGACATCTCGGACATCCCGGGCGACACGCCTGCGGCGCTCTTCACCCGGGCTTCCACCCGGTCGGCCGTCAGGCCGCGGTCTGGCGGTCCGCCGCCTCCTGCGCGCCCAGCCGCGCGGCCGCCTGGACGCGCCGCTCGGCCAGCGTCGGGTAGACGACCTCGAGGTGGGGCCGGCTGCGCACGTGGTAGCGGACCGTGACGTCCCACTTCTTCCAGACCCACAGCGCGGCACCGGTCGCGACGAGCAGGGCGGAGATCGAGCCGACGCCGATGGCCCAGCGGGCGCCGTACGTCTGGCCGATCCAGCCGACGATGGGCGACCCGATGGGCGTCGCCCCCAGGAACACCATCATGTAGAGCGCCATCACGCGGCCGCGGACGGCGGGGTCCGTGCTCATCTGGATGGTCGCGTTGGCCGCGGTCATCATGGTCAGCGACGCCAGCCCGACCGGGATGCACGCGATCGCGAACGACAGGTACGTCGGCATCAGCGCCATGACACCCGTCGCGATGCCGAACCCGAACGCCGCACCGATGACCAGGCGCACGCGGGGTCGCTCGCGCCGGGCGGCCAGCAGAGCACCGGTCAGCGACCCGATGGCGAGGACAGACCCGAGGATGCCGTACTCCCCCGCGCCGCGGCCGAACTCGGTGCGCGCCATCAGGGCGCTGGTCAGCTGGAAGTTGAGGCCGAACGTGGAGACGACGCCGACGACCACCATGATCACGAGGATGTCGCTGCGCCCGCGGACGTAGGCGATGCCCTCGCGCAGCTGGCCCTTGGCGCGCGGAGCCGTCGGCATCGGTCTCAGCTCGGAGGTGCGCATGCGGGTCAGCGAGAAGATCGTCGCGCCGAACGTCACCGCGTTGATGATGAACACCCACCCGGTACCCACGGCGGCGATCAGCAGCCCCGCGACGCCCGGGCCGATCAGGCGGGCGGCGTTGAAGCTCGCGCTGTTGAGGCCGACGGCGTTGGAGAGCTTGCTGGCGGGCACCAGCTCCGCGACGAAGGTCTGGCGCACCGGTCCGTCGATCGCGGTGACGCAGCCCAGGGTCAGCGCGAACAGATAGACCTGCCAGAGCTGCGCGTGCCCGGACAGGACGAGGACGCCGAGCCCGCCGGCGAGCACGCCCTGACCCACCTGCGTGGCCATGAGCAGCTTGCGGCGGTCCACCCGGTCGGCCAGCAGCCCCGCGTACGGGGAGAGGAAGAGCACCGGCGCGAACTGCAGTGCCGTGGTGATGCCCACGGCCACGCCCGAGAGATCCGTGAGCTCGGTCAGCACCAGCCAGTCCTGGGCGACGCGCTGCATCCAGGTGCCCACGTTCGCCACCAGCGCTCCGGCGAACCACAGCCGGTAGTTCCGGAACTTCAGCGAGGAGAACGTGGGACTCATGAAGCGGCGATCCTCCGCAGGAGCTCGGCGGCGTCGACGAGCAGCGCGCGCTCGTCGGAGGTGAGGGTGCCCAGGCGCCCGGCGAGCCAGGCGTCGCGGCGGCGGCGGGTCTCGTCGACCTCCGCGACGCCTGCCTCCGTGAGGCTGACGACGACCAGCCGGCCATCGGTCGGGTGCTCCGCCTTGGCGACGAGTCCCTGCTCGACCAGCGAGTTCACCGTGCGGGTCATTGACGGGGGCTGGATTCGCTCGCGCTCGGCCAGCTGGCCGGGTGTCAGCGGGCCCTCCTTGGTGAGCCACGCGAGGACCGTGAACTGCGGGTCGGTCAGCCCGGCCTCGCCCCGCTCCGCCCGGATCCGGCGGGACGCCCGGCCGATGGCGATGCGGAGCTCGCCTGCGAGGTCACGGGGAGAGGGCATGATCGTTAGCCTAACTCATTACCTTACGTAATGAAACTTCGCCTAGGTCCGCGACGCCGGCCCCCGTACCCTGTCCGGCATGAGCATCCGGCAGCGGCAGGTGGCGATCGCGCTCCTGGTGCTCGCCGGGGTCGGCGCCGCCGTCCTCGTGCTCAACCCGTGGCACCTGCAGGACGCCCTCGACGGTCCGATCCACCGAGGCCTCGCGCGCCTGCACTCGATCGGGCTGCCGTCGATCCTCAACGTGCACGCCGCGGAGTTCGCCGCGAACATCGCGCTCTTCGTCCCCCTCGGCCTGCTGGGGGCGCTCCTGGCGCCCCGCCGACGGTGGTGGGTGGTGCTCGTGGCGCTGGTCGCCCTGTCGATCGGCATCGAGACCGTGCAGGCGATCGGGCTCCCCGACCGGCGCTCGTCGGCACGCGACGTGCTGGGCAACTCGCTCGGGGCGGCCATCGGGGTCGGCCTGTCGCTGGTGCTCCGCAAGCAGCCGGACGCCGTCCGCGAGACCGAGCGATGACGGCCGGGCGGGCGCGAAGGATCACCATCGCGCTCTTCGCCGTCTACCTGGTCGGCCTCGCGCGCCTGACACTGTGGCCGCAGCTCGGACCTGACGACGGCTTCGACCTGGTGCGCACGGTGCTCGCCTGGCTCGGTTCCCATGGCATCGCGCTCACCTACTCGGCGACCGAGTTCACGGCGAACATCGTGCTCTTCGTGCCCTTTGGCGTCCTGGTCGGGCTGCTGACCCGCCTGAGGCCGTGGACCGTCGTCGGGCTCGGGCTGGCCACGTCGGCGGTTATCGAGCTCGCGCAGCTGATGTTCCTCCCCGACCGAGTGGCCGACGTGCGCGACCTCGTCGCGAACACGCTGGGCACGGCGGTGGGCGTCGGCGTCCTGCTCGTCGCTCGGCGCCGGTCGCGGACGGATGAGCTGGAGCCAGTCGCCGCCGGCTGACGACGGTCAGCGGATCACCTCAGGAGGAGTGCTCTCCGTCGCCGAGCAGGTAGCCGACGGCTCACGGGCCACCGTCAAGGACGGCCCAGTGCGCGATAGGTCCAGCCCGCCGCACGCCACACCGCCGGCTCGAGCACATTGCGACCGTCAAGGATCCGCTTGTGCGAGACGACCTTCGCCAGGTCGTCGGGGTCGATCTCGCGGTACTCGGCCCACTCGGTGGACAGGAGCACGACATCGGCGTCCTTCGCCGCCTCGAGCGCGGTCGCCGCGAAGTGCAGGTCCGGCCACTTGGCCTCGGCGTTGGGAACCGCCTGCGGGTCGGTGACCGTCACGTGCGCGCCCTGCAGCTGCATCTGCGCCGCCACCGACAGCGCCGGCGAGTCGCGGACGTCGTCGGAGTCCGGCTTGAAGGCCGCCCCGAGCACCGCCACCCGCTTGCCGACGATGGACCCGTCGCAGACCTCGCGCGCCAGGTCGACCATGCGCACGCGCCGCCGCATGTTGATCGAGTCCACCTCGCGCAGGAACGACAGCGCGTCGCTGACCCCGAGCTCGCCGGCGCGCGCCATGAACGCCCGGATGTCCTTCGGCAGGCAACCGCCGCCGAATCCGAGCCCGGCATTGAGGAACCGACGACCGATCCGTGCGTCGTAACCGATCGCATCCGCGAGGCGCGTGACGTCCGCGCCCGTGGCCTCGCACAGCTCGGCCATGGCGTTGATGAAGGAGATCTTCGTCGCGAGGAACGAGTTGGCCGCCACCTTGACCAGCTGGGCGGTCGCGTAGTCGGTGACCACGAGCGGCGTGTGCTCGGACAGCGGGGTCACGTAGACCTCGTCCAGGATCGCCTTTGCCGTCGCGCCCTCCGCCGTCGGCTCCCCGTCGTCGTCCGTGGGCAGCCCGTAGACGAGGCGGTCGGGGTGCAGCGTGTCCTTGACCGCGAAGCCCTCGCGCAGGAACTCGGGGTTCCAGACGAGGATCGCGCCCGTCCCGTCGAGCGACTCCGCGATCGCTTCCGCCGTGCCCACCGGGACGGTCGACTTGCCCGCGATCACGTCGCCTGGGCGCAAGTACGGCTTGAGCGCAGCCGTCGCCGCGTTGACGTACGTCAGGTCCGCCCGGAACTCGCCGTGCACCTGAGGAGTGCCCACGCAGATGAAATGTACGTCGCTGCCGGCCGCGTCAGCCATGTCCGTGCTGAAGCTCAGGCGGCCCGTCGCACCTGCCTCGGTCAGCAGCTCCGGCAGGCCGGGCTCATAGAACGGCGCGCGACCATCGCGCAACGCCTCGACCTTCCTCGCATCGACGTCGATACCGATGACGTCGTGGCCCAAGGACGCCATCGCCGCGGCGTGCACCGCCCCGAGGTAGCCGCAGCCGATGACGCTGACCCGCATGGCGTTCTCTCCTGACGTCCGCTGCACCGACCCCGATCGGCGTCGGTAGATCTCCCTCGGTCGCACGCCTCGGACGGACCACCGCGGTCGGATCGTACCGGCGCGTCCCGTTCGCGGGTGGGTGAGATATGTGCGCCGATCGGGTCATGCGATGCCTCGATGGACGGTCGACAGCCCCAGGATGGTGCCCGTGAACCCCACCGACCTGGCCGAGCCGATGCGCGTCCTCGTCGTCTGCACCGGCAACATCTGTCGGTCGCCGGCCGTCGAGCGGCTGCTCGCTGCCGGACTGGGTGCGGCGTCCCGGGGGCGCTACGGTGGCGGCGGTCTGGCGCCGGCCATCGAGGTCGCATCCGCCGGCACGGCCGCAACGGTGGGCTGGTCGATGACCGACGACATGGCCGTCCTTGTCGCTACTCAAGGCGTGGACCCGAGCGGTTTCGAGGCCAGGCAGCTGACGCCCGCCATGGTGCAGCAGGCCGACCTGGTCCTGGCACTGACCCGGCGGCACCGCTCGGCGATCGTCGAGCTGGTGCCCGCCGCCGTGCGGCGCACGTTCACGCTGCGCGAGCTCGCGCGGGTCGTTGCGGACATCGACCCCGCCGGGCTGCCCGGCGCCAACGCGACCACGGCGGACCGCCTGCGCGCCCTGGTTCCGCTGGCCGCGTCGCGCCGCTGGCTCACGGCGCACAAGCCGGTGGACGACGACGTCGTCGACCCGTATGGCGGCGGGGACGCGCTGTACCAGCAGTCGTTCGGGCAGCTGCTGCCCGCCGTCGAGACCATCGTGACGACCGTCCGTCGCTGAGCGGGCACGACGAAGGCCGGGGACCCTCAGGCCCCGGCCTTCGTCGTCCGCGCTCCGCGCGCGAGGTTGGCGCCCACGACCGTCGACGTTCTCGTGTCGACGGTCGTCGCGACGCCCCTATCTCTCGATCTTCCCCCGCGCCGGCTCAGCGTGCCTGCGGCTCGTTGCCACGCCGAGCGCACCGAGTGCCATCAGGGCCAGCGCGATCCACGCGTACGGTCCCGTCGATGCGCCGGTCGCCGCGAGCTCCGGCGAACCTGTCGCGGGGAGCGGGGCGCTCGTGGATGCGCCGGGCGGCGTGGGTGTGGGTGTGGGTGTGACCGGCGCCGGGAAGACCACCGCCTGCGTGGCAAGAACGACGCCCTGCGCGCTGACGGTGATCGTCGTGGATCCGAACAAGACCGACAGAGGCACGGTCACGGATTCGCCTGGGGCGACCTCGACCGGCGTGGTGGTGACGGTGCCGTCGGGCGCAGTCGTGACGACGTCGAAGACCACCGGGGCCGCGGCCAGCGGCGAGGCGTTCAGCGTCACTGTTGCCGTCCCCCCGGTCGCGGTGGCCGCTCCTGGGGTGATGGTCGCGGTCGAGCTGCTCGCCGCCGGGATCTCGAAGTCCGTGTTGAGCACCTCCGTGCCGCCTTGGGAGATGGACACAGCGTCGACGAAGCCGAGCGAGCCGGCTGCTGCGCCGCTGCCGATGCCGAGCTGCACCTGGCCCCACGCGCCCAAGGGGTAGCGGGCGGCGAAGTCCGCCAACGTGCATGGGGCGGCCTGCACGCAGAAGCCGCCGTCGGTCGCGTTCGACTGGAACACCGTCGACGCCGGGCTGAGCGTCCAGGTTTGCCACTGCCCTGCGATGTGCGGTCCGTTGGGTGCCGCACCAGCGAAGAATCCGCCAACGAAGGTCAGTGTCGTGAACCCGGTGGGAGCCCCGCCCCCCGCTGCCGGGAAGACGTGATATCCGACGATGCGAAGCGTCGGCAGATTGCCGTCCGCGCTGTCGAACGTGTACGTGGAGTACTCGCCGGTGAGCCCGGCCCATGGTGCAGGCACCACGGTTCCCGGGCTGGGCACCGTGAAGATCAGCGAGCGATCGGACGTCGTGTCGACGGTCATCTCCAGGCTGCCCCGGCCCGAGGGCGGGGTCGCCGGACCCTCGACGAACCGCTCGCGTCCGCCGGCGGTCTGATCAGGATGAACCGCCCATCCGTTGCCTAGCGCTGCTTGGGCCGGGGGTACCAGCTGCTCGACCACCACAGCTTGTGCGACCCCCACGCCGACGAGGAGTAATCCTGCGCTCACGGCGACGACTGCTGTCGCCCGCCCGGTCAGTTTGCCCACGGCTGCACCCCTTTGTCGCGATGAATGGCTGCCCGTGGCATTCAAGCCTAATCGACACCCGTTGACTAGACCGCATGTTCGTCGCGGCCGCTGGCCAGCTCCTCGAAGACGGCGCTGACCTGGGGCTCTGCCGTTCGGCACCGATTGATGTTTCCTACGCTGGGCGCCCGACCGAGAGCCGTCCCTCCCGTGGGCTCGATCGGCCGCGGCTCACGGGATTCGCGGTTGGATGTGCGACCGCGGCCGATCGTCCCGCCCGTTCCAGCTCGACGAAGAACCGCTGCTTCAACTCCCCAGAAACGACCACGGTCGCTACAACTCCTCAGAACGAGGTGTTGCAGCGACCGTGTGAACCCGCCACCGGGCCGCGGCCTTCGTCGTCCGGCTAGATGCCGAACGCGGACTTGATGGGGCCGATGAGGAAGTAGAGGACGAACATCGCCGACGCGATCCACATGAACGTGTGGATCTCGCGGATCTTCCCGACCGCCAGCTTGATGACGACGAACGTGATGATGCCCGCGCCGATGCCCGCCGTGATCGAGTAGGTGAAGGGCATGAGGATGATGGTGAGGAACGCCGGGATGGCGAGCTCCCAGTTCTTCCAGTCGATGCCGGTGATCTGGGTGACCATGAGGAATCCGACGACGACCAGCGCGGGGGTGGCAGCCTCGAACGGGACCATGGACACCAGCGGCGACAGGAACGTGGCCAGCAGGAATGCGATGCCGGTGACCACGGAGGCCAGGCCGGTCCGTGCGCCGTCGCCGACGCCCGCCGCGGACTCGATGTAGCTGGTGTTGGACGAGACGCTGCCCGCGCCACCGGCCGCCGCGGCGATCGAGTCGACGACGAGGATCTGCGTGGTCTTCGGCGGGTTGCCGTCCTTGTCCAGCAGACCGGCCTCACTCCCGACGGCGACCATGGTGCCCATCGAGTCGAAGAAGTCGGCGAGCAGGAGCGAGAAGACCAGCAGGATGACGGCGACGAGGCCGATCGCCTCGATCGAGCCGAACAGCGAGAACTGCCCGACCAGCGAGAAGTCGGGCGTCGCGAAGATCCCGCCGGACGGCCAGTGCGGCACGTCGAGCGCCCAGCCGGCCGGGTTCACCACGGCGCCGGTCTCGTCCGTCTTGCTGCCGATGTCGCCGACGAGCTCGACGATGAACGCCAGCACCGTCGCCGTGACGATCGCGATGAGGATGGCGCCGCGGACCTTGCGGACCATGAGCACGATCGCGGTCATCAGGCCGACGACGAAGACGAGCAGGGGCCAGCTGCCCAGCGAGCCGGCGATGCCGAGCTCCACCGGGGTGGCCATGCTGGCGGGGATCCGCACGAAGCCGGCGTCGACCAGGCCGATGAACGCGATGAACAGGCCGATGCCGACGCTGATGGCCGTCTTGAGCTCGCGCGGGACCGCGCGGAACACCGCGACCCGGAACCCGGTGAGCACCAGGACCAGGATGATCAGGCCTTCCAGCACGACGAGGCCCATCGCGTTCTGCCAGGACATGTCCGGCAGGGCGGCGATCGAGTACGCGACCACGGCGTTGAGCCCCAGACCGGCGGCGAGCGCGAGCGGGAAGTTCGCGACGACACCCATGAGGATCGTCATCACGCCGGCGACCAGCGCGGTCGTCGCGGCGACCGCCGCGAGGTTGGGGACGTCACCGCCGCCGAGGAACGGGCCGTTGCCCGCGTCCGAGCGGACGGTGCCGATGATGAGCGGGTTGAGCACGATGATGTAGCTCATCGTGAAGAAGGTCACCAGACCGCCGCGGATCTCGGTGCCGATGGTCGAGCCGCGCTCCGTGATCTTGAAGTAGCGGTCGACGACGTTCGTCGGGGGCGCAGGACGAGGCTTCTGCGCGGTGGAGGTCGATGCCATGCGCGAAGTGTGGCAGACCTGTGTGACCCCCAGATTGCGTTCTCGGCGGCATCGTCGCGAAGGTCACACGTCGGCGTGGCCGGGTTGCCCGCAACGCCCCGGTTAGGCTCGCCGCGTGCCCTCGCTGATCGACAAGCTGTTCCACCCGACCCGGACCCCGCCGCCGCCGGTGGACGTGGATCTGGGCCGCGTGATGCTCGTCGGCACCGCCGTCTGGGCCGTGGCGCTCGTCGTCGCTCTCGTGCTGGCGCTGACCGGCGAGGCCTCGTGGATGCCCGCCTGGGTGTGCGCCACCGGGATGGTCCTCGGACTGCTCGGCGCCGGCTGGGCCCGTCGGAACACCGCCCGGCAGAAGGCCCGCGCGCAGCTCGCCGAGGGCTGACCCGCTCTCAGCCCAGGAACACCTGCGCGCAGATCAGCCCATCGGGTCCGGTCGCGCAACCCACGCCGATCTGCGTGTACGCGTCGCCGAGGATGTTGGCGCGGTGCCCGTCGGACCCCATCCAGCCGGCCACCACGGCCAGGGCCGTCGGATAGCCCTGCGCGAGGTTCTCGCCCACCGAGCTCGACCCGCAGGCGGCCAGGACCGGTTCCAGCGGGTCGTGCTCGAAGCGGTGCTCGGCGGCGAGGGTCGCGGTGCGAACGGCCGCCTGCTCCGTTGCGCACGTCGAGACCTCGAGGGCGGGGAGGCCGGCGGTCGCTCGTTCCGCGTTGGTGCGGACGACGATCTCGTCGACCATCGTCGGCGGTTCCGGGGTGCTCGTCGCGGGTGGCGCCGGGCTGGTCGGGACAACGGGCCGGACCGCCGACCGGCCGGCGGGGTCGTCGGCCCGCAGCGCCTGCTCCGCTCCCGCGTCCTGCGGGGTCCGGACGGTGACGGTCGGGCTCAGCGCGATCGGCACCGCCACCAGGGCGAGCGTGCACGCCGCCACCAGCACGAGCCGACGGGGCCAGCGCCGCGGGGTCTCGCGGCGCCGATCCCGGCGTGGCGAGCGAACTCGCGGCACGGGCGGGAACGGAGGCACCCGGGGGACGCTATCGGGTTCGGGACGCAACGGACACCTACCCTCGCCCGGCGACGTCCAGCGCGATCTCGTCGGCACGCTCGGGTGCGGTGAGCAGGGCTTCGAGCGCGTAGCGGAGCTCCCAGCGCCCGGCGGCCTGGGCCAGGCCGGCCGCGAGCCCGACGAGGTGGACCGCGTGCACCACGGAGCCCTCGACCCACCAGTCGACCGGGGCGCCGTCGACCAGCAGGTCGTCGTGCTGGACCCACGTGGCCGGCGCGTCGGGCAGCAGCGCGCGCACGCCCGCGGGGACGTCGTCGAGCTCGCCCTCCTCGTCGACGAGCCCCTCGGCGAGGTCGCCGGCGAACGGGAGGTCGAGCAGCCGTGCCGTGGCCTCCGTCCCGGGCACGAGGGCGGCCACGTCGGTGCGCTGGTGCCACATCGGCTGGTCGGCCACCGCGGCGTCCTCCGCGTGCACCACGGCCACCCGACCGGGGCCGACGAGGGCGGGCAGCCGCTCCGGGGGCTCGTCGGGCGCCATCACATGCCACACCGCGGTCGCCAGGGCGGGGTCGACCGGCACGCCGACCGGACCCCACGAGTCGAGGAGGTGCGTCCATCCGGCGCCGTCGAGCTCGTCCAGTGCTCCGACGCCGCCGAGGGCGCGCTGGAGCGTGCCGTCGAGGCCGTCGACGACCTCCGGTGCGACCGGCAGCAGCGCGCGCAGCTCGTCGCCGACCGCGAACGGCCGCCCGAGGCCGAGGTCGGCCCGCTCGCGCAACCACCACGACGTGTACGACGGGGCGAGCGCCGACGACTCTCCACGGACGGGGTCGACCAGCGCGCGGCGCAGGGCCGGGTCGGACGCGATCCGTGCGAGGACCTGCGGCCAGGCGTCGGGGTCGACCGCGTCGAGGTCCGCGACCGCGACGGCCTCCCCCACGTAGGCGCCCGAGCCGAGCCGGTCCGCGAGGTGCGCGAGGTAGTCGACCCAGCCGTCGAGCGACTGGGCTGCGAGCGTCGCGGAGTCGGTTGCGCCGTCCCGCAGCGAGGCCGGGTCCGCCAGGACGTCGGCGACGTGCACGAGCACCAGGTCCGCGCGGACGCCCACCGTCGTGAGGGCGTCGCGGCCCCAGCGGTCGACGGCCTCGGCCGACACGGTCGACAGCACGCGGTCGTCGAGTAGCGTCGCGGCGATCGAGCCGGGCAGGACGAGGCTGTCGGCGGGGGTCCGCTCGCCGTCGGCGGCGGGCAGCGGCAACAGGCCGAGCCAGGCCACGGCCTCCCGCGGCAGTTCGGCGCCGTCCAGTGCGGCGACCAGCGCGAGGACCGCGTCGACGACATCGTCGACCTCGTCGTCGGTGTCGGCGAGCTCGAGCACCGCCTGGCGCACCACGTCCTGCGCGAGCAGGCCGGCGGCGTCCGGGGCCTGCGCGCCGAGCCGCTCGAGGACCGGGTGCGCCGCCGTCGGGTCGACAACGCGCAGCCCCCAACGCCCGAGCGTCTCCAGTGTCCGCTCGCCCAGCCGGTCGGCGAGGTCGGCGTCGAGCACCACCGTCCCGCGCGCGCCGCGGACCACCCGGCCGTCCGCCAGCGGCACCGGGACGGCGCCGAGCGCCTCGCGCGACTGCGGGTCATCGGCCAGCAGCTCGAGGGCGTCGTACAGCTCCGCCCAGCCGCCGTCGCTCACGGCCGGCAGGTCCTCGACGACGTCCGCCAGGGAGCGGATCTCGACGCCGAGCGCACGCGCCTGGGACTCGCGGCCGCTCGGGAGGGCGACCAGCGCGGCGACCCGCCTGCCCAGGGCCGCGAGGGCGGTGGGCGCGTGCACCGACGAGCCTGCGAGCGCGACCGCCCGGGCAGGGACGACGAGCGGGTTCGCCGCGTCCGGCGCGGCGGGCGCGAGGAGCGGGGTGCGCGCGAGGCGCTCGACGATGCGGTCGCGCAGGGCGGCGTCGAGCGCGCCCGCGGCAAGGCCGGTCGGGACCAGCGCGAGCGCGTCGTGGCCCGCCGCCGCCCGGGCGTGCGCGAGGCGCGCGTAGACGTCGGCGGCGTGGTCGAGCACGGCCTCCGTCAGGGGGCCCGGGGCCACGTGGCGGCGGGAGGGGTCCAGCGGGAAGGTCGCGACGAGAAGAGCGGGGACGGTGCACGGCTCGTCGGTGGGGGTCGGCGCGTGCACGACCTGGTCGGTCCGGGTCAGCGGCGCCTCGCCGCGAGGCAGGGCCCACGTGACCCGCCACGCCCGAGCAGCGCGCTCCTCGACCGGGCGGTCCGCCATGAGCGCGAGAGGCAGCTCGCCCGCGCCGGTCGCGACCGTCCAGCGCTCCACGACGTCCGCAATCCGGCGGGACGGGCCGGTCTCGTCGTCGACCAGGATCTCGACCAGGCCCGGGAGCGCCAGCAGCAGCGGGTCGCCGACGTCGTGCAGGAGCGAGCGGACCTCGTCGGCAGCGACCTCGTCGCGGAGCTCGAGCACCACCGCCGTGTCGTAGCCGGTGGGCGGAGTGCCCTCCGCCGGGAACGGGAGCCGCAGGGCCGGCAGGGAGCCGTCGCGGCGGCGAACCTCGTCGGCGAGCGGGTCGTTGTCGAGCGCCGCCTCGGCCAGCAGCTCGGCGGCGTCGGCCACGCTGAACCGGATGCCACCGGTGGTGCTGAGCACCGAGACCTCGTCGGCCACCGAGCGCACCGCGGCGAACCCGACCCCGAACCGGCCGACGGTCCGTCGTGACGTCGGCTCGTCCCGCTTGGCCGACGCCCGCATGGACGCCAGGGACGCGACACCGTCGGCGTCCAACGGGGCGCCCGTGTTCGCGGCGACGAGCACCGTGCCGTCGTCGTCGGTGCGCGCCAGCCGCAGCAGCAGCCGGCCCGGGACGCCCGCGCGCGTGGCCGCGTCGGCGGCGTTCTGCGCGAGCTCGACGATCACCCGGTCGCGGTAGTAGCCGCGGGCGTGGTCCTCCTCCGTGTTCGCGTCCTCGCGCAGTCGCGTCGGGGACGACCGCCACGCCCCCAGGACGGCCGCGCGCAGGGCGGCCGTGCCGAAGGCGTCAGCGGTCACGGCTCCGGGTCGGGAACGGCGCTGGGCGCGTCCTCGTCGTCGGGGGTCGAGTCGGGCGTGGCGCTGTCGGCGGGCGCGTCGTCCGCCGGGGCGTCGGTCGAAGCGTCGACCGTCGGCGCCTCGTCGACACTCGGCGCCTCGTCCTCGAAGGCCGGTGCATCGTCGGGGGCGTGCGACGCATCGTCGGCCGACGCCTCGTCGACAACCTGCACCGCATCGCCGGCCGGGACCTGGTCGTCAGTCGTGACTTCGTCGGCAACCCGCCCCTCGTCGGCAGCCTGCGCCTCGTCGTCGGCCTGCGTCTCGTCGACAACCTGCTCCGCGTCGTCGACCTGCGCCTCGTCGTCGGCAACAAACACGCCGTCGGCAACAGCCACCTCGTCGACAACTGCCGCCTCGTCGGCAGCAGGCGCCTCATCGGCAACCTGCGCCTGGTCATCGGCGGCGTGCTCGTCGGCTACCAGCGGGTCGGCCTGAGTAACGACCGGAGCGGTGGCCGACCGGGCGGCGAGGTCGACCAGCTCGAGGCTGAGCTCGTCGATCAGGGGGTCGGCGTCGGGCCAGTCGGTCGGCAGGGTCTCGGCGTCGGTCTCGGAGTGCGCACCGCACCCGTGGTCGACGCTCACGACGGTGCCGTCGTCGGGCGACCACTGGTTGGCGCACACGCCGAAGACGGTGCCGAGCGAACCCTGCAGCGGCACGAGGAACCCGCAGCTCCCGCACGCGGCGGCGGACGCCAGGGATCCGGCGCTCGTCGGGCCGTGCGGGCCGCGGTACCAGCGCTCGGCGGCCTCGTCGCGACCCTCGGGCGAGAGCACCCGGACGCGGGCGAGGGCGAGCTCGTCGATCGCGACGTCGTCGAGCTCGGGGTCCCCCGTCGGGGTCCAGCCGGGCTCGAGCCGCGGGTCGTCGGCCTTGAAGGGGAGGACGTCGCCGGGACCGATGTCGCCCGGGCGGATGCGCTCGGACCACGGGAGCCAGGCCTGGCCGAGGACGGCGTCGGGGCCGGGCAGCAGCTCGGCCTCGCAGACCGTGACGGTGCGACCGCGCGGCACGCGGGCGACCGTGACCGTCCACTCCCAGCCGCGGTAGCCGCGGGCGGCCGATGCGAACCGGTGGGAGACCAGCCGCTCGCCCTCGACCACGAGACCGAGGTAGTCGCCGACGTCCGAGGGGTCCTCGGCGAGGCCTACCGCGACCTCGCGGGCCAGGTCGACGGCCGATCCGAGGACCGCGTCCTTGGTTGCTGCAGGCATGCTCAGGCCTCGATGTCGTCCGCGACGGCTCGCAGCAGGGCGGCGTACTGAACCCCACGAGCCTTCTCGGGGTAGCGGCCACGACGCAGGTCGTTGCCGACGCGGTCGAGGACCTTGATGAGGTCCTCGATGATGACGGCCATGTCGTCGGCGGGCTTGCGCGACGCCTTCGCGACAGAGGGCACGGGATCCAAGAGCTTGACCGAGAGTGCCTGGGGGCCGCGACGGCCGTCCGCGACGCCGTAGTCGACCTTCGCGCCGGGCTTCGGCGCGTTGACGCCCTCCGGCAGCGCCGAGGCGTGCAGGAAGACCTCGCCGCCGTCGTCGCCGGCGATGAACCCGAAGCCGCGCTCGGTGTCGAACCACTTGACCTTGCCGGTAGGCACGGTGAACCCCGTTCATGAGAAGAAGACGTACTGGCCACAAGGTTACCGGCCACGGCACGGGAAAACCCCACGTGGCCTCGGAAGCGCGCGCGGCCGGCGCGCGTTGGGGCAAGGGATGACCTCCTCACCTGCCGCACCTCGCGACGACCCTCATCGGCCCGCGGACCTCGCGACGCCCTCCACGGCCCGCGCGAGGCTCGACTCGCTGCGAGCCGCCACGGTCGCGCGCCTCGCCGCGCTCCAGCGTGAGCACAACGCCGTGGTCGACGCCTCGCGGGACAGCAATGCCGACGACGAGCACGACCCCGAGGGCGCCACGATCGCCTTCGAGCGCGCGCAGGTGGATGCCCTCGCACGCGACGCGTCGGAGCGGTTGCAGTCGGTCGAGCTCGCCCTGGCACGGCTCGAGGGCGGCACGTACGGGGTGTGCGAAGTCTGCGGGGCCGCGATCCCCGACGAGCGGCTGGAGGCGCGTCCGACCGCGACGACGTGCGTGGCGTGCGCCCCGCGTCACGGCGCGTGAATTCTCTCGCAAGTCTTCCCCATTCATCCGTCCTGTGGATCAATGCGTGGAATACGGGTGCTGTGGACGGCTCGATGCCCTTCTGACCTGCTGCGATGCAGGGTCGACCCACGTCTCACCGTGCGAACGAATGCACCGGTGAATGTCAGTGGTGCCTGGAACACTTCTTTGTGGCGGGATTTTCGGACCTGATTCCCGGGTCCATCCTGGTGACGCGACTGAGGTGGCTGGCGGTGTCGATCGAGGAGTTCTCCCGGGGTACGGGCACTGCGCGCGCCGACTCCGCCGCAGCTGCTGGGCCGACCGCTTTCGAGGCCATCGCGGCTCTGACTGCAGCGGTCGATGCGTTGGCGGTCGCTGCCGACCCGAGCTCATCGGCGGGACGTCTTGAGGGTGCGGCTGCGGTCGAGGTGGTGCGGGAGGCCCTGGGGTTGGCGGGGCGGTTGTCCGCGATCGCGGCGCGCGTGGTTCCTGTGGTGGAGGCGGACGGGTGGTGGACGCTCGATGGTGCCCGCTCGATCACGACGTGGTTSGCGGCTCAGGGTCGGGTCCCGCATGCGGAGGCGGCCCGGTTGGTCAGGCTCGGGCGGGCGYTGCGCGAYGACCTGCCCGCCACCGCGGCCGAMGCGGTGGCCGGGACGGTGCCCCTGGCGGCCGCCCACGCGATCGCCGCGGTGGCGAACACCGAGGACCGTCGTGCGGCGTTGGCGGCGCCGGCCGAGGAGTGCGGTGAGGAGTTTCTGCTGGAGTTCGCCCGGGTGTTGCCGGTCTCCCAGTTCCAGCTGCTGGCCCGCCGCTGGGCCGCGCACGCGGACCCGGCCGCCGACGACCGCGGGTACAGGGATGCGTCGGACCGGGAGTTCCTGACCTTGGCCCAGACGATGGACGGGTGCCACCTGCGCGGGTTCTTGACCACCGAGCACGGCCACGCGTTGCAGGCGGCCCTGTCCGCGGTGATGTCCACGAGTGCGGACAGCGTGGGCGAGCCCGCGGCGCGGCGCCGCGCGGGTGCGTTGGTGAACCTGACCCGCCTGGTCCTGGACCGGGACCTGACCGGTGCGACCGGGACCCACCGCCCCCACATCACCGCCGTGGTCGACCTCGAGACCCTGCAGCGTGCCCTGGACCGCGCCCCCGGCGGCCACCCACTGGCGACGTCCGAGACGGGTGGCACGGTTGCGAAGGGTGCCGGAAGCGAACCGGGGATTACGGGTGCGACCCGTGCGCCGCTTGCGGCTGGTCGCGACGACGACGACGCGTCGGCGGGTTCGGCATCGCCGGGCGGGAGAACTGCACCGCGGCCAACCACCAACGCCGACCGGGACGTCGAGCGGTTCGCGGTCGGGGAGCTGGTCGGCACCGGTCCCATCCCGGACAGCGTGCTCGCACGGCTCGCGTGTGACTCGGCGATCACCCGGGTCGTGTTCGGACCCCAGTCCCAGGTGTTGAACGTCGGACGGGCCGAACGCACCTACACGGGAGCCAAACGCCGGGCGATCATCGCCCGCGACCAGCACTGCCGGTACCCCGGCTGCGACGCGCCACCGGCGATGTCGGAGGTCCACCACACCGAGCACTGGCACCGCGACGGTGGCTCCACCGACGTGCGCACCGGCTGCCTGCTGTGCTGGCACCACCACGAGGTCGTGCACGACCGAGGCATCGAGATCACCCGCGACCACTCAGGCCGATGGCGATTCACCGACCGCCACGGACAACTACTACGCACCTGACGCCTGAGGCGGCCGCCCCGCGTCGTCGGCATGCGCGGCAGCCCGCCAGGAGACGCGCTGCCAGAGCGGCGACCCGATCTAGCGCGCGCGTGCTCAGCGCCGAGGCACGTCGAGACGTCGGCAGCGAGAGGCAGCCCGAGGTTGACGGCGCACTTCGCGGCCCGAGCACCGGCAACCACCGCGGGGCGCTGACTACGAGCCCTCCGCCAGCCGATCGAGCGCCAGCGCGGCGAGCACGGCCGGGCCGACGGCCAGCGACTCCTCGGCGAACGTCGCCTGCGCGGAGTGGTTGTAGGCCGCGGTCGTCGGGTCCTGGCCGGCCGGCGTCGCGCCGAGGCCGAGGTAGGTGCCCGGCACCTCCTGCAGGACGTAGGAGAAGTCCTCGGCGCCCGAGATCGGCTGCGGCGCGGTCCGGTAGGCCTGCTCGCCAAAGAGGCCGCGGACCAGGCCGGCCGCGCGGTCGACCTCGGCGGGCGTGTTCGACGTGACCGGGTATCCGCGCTGATAGTCGACGGTGACGGTCAGGCCGTGCGCGGCCGCGATGCCCTCGGCGACGCGAGCCAACCGGTCGGGCACGACGGCGTGGGTCGACTCGGAGAACGTGCGGACGGTGGCCTCGAGGACGGCGGTCGCGGGGATCACGTTGTTCGTCGTCCCCGCCTCGATCTTGCCGACGGTGACCACCACCGGGTCGAACACGTCGAACTGACGCGTGACCATCGCCTGCAGGGCCAGGACGATCTCGGCCGCGACGGGCACGGGGTCGGCGGCGAGGTGCGGCATGGAGCCGTGACCGCCCCGGCCGTGGACGGTGACGACGACGGAGTCCGCCGCGGCGAGCATGGTGCCGGCGCGGGAGATCACCAGGCCGGTGGGCAGCATCGACGACATGACGTGCAGGCCGTAGGCGGCGACCACCCGGTCACCGGCGGCGTCCAGCACACCTTCCTCGATCATGAGCCGGGCGCCGTGGTTGCCCTCCTCCCCCGGCTGGAACATGAAGACCACGTCGCCCGCGAGGTCGTCGCGACGCGACACCAGGAGCCGCGCGGCGCCCACCAGCCCGGCGACGTGCAGGTCGTGCCCGCATGCGTGCATGACACCGACGTTCTCCGACGTCAAGGGCTCGCCCGAGTCCTCGGTCACGGGGAGGGCGTCCATGTCGCCGCGCAGCAGCACCGCCGGCCCGGGACGTCCCCCGCGGAGCACGGCGACGACGGAGCTGAGGCCGACGCCGGTGCGCACCTCGAGCCCGAGCGGCTCGATCGCGTCGAGGACCAGCCGCTGGGTCGCCGGCAGGTCGAGGCCGATCTCGGGAGTCCGGTGCAGGGCCCGCCGCAGGGCGACGATCTCGGGCAGCTGCGCGGCGGCGTCGGCGCGCAGGCCGGCGAGGACGTCGGGAGCGAGGGACACGTGCGGACCTCCGTGTGCGAGACGTGCGAGATGCCGACGGTGAGACTGCCAGACGCCCGCGCTCGGTTACCGGTCAGTACTGAACCACCCGCTCGGCGCGAGCGCCACGTAAGGTTGTGCGGATGCCCACGTTCACCGGTTACCTGCGCGAACGCAGCGACGACGAGCTCGTCGCGCTGCTGCGCAGCCGACCGGACCTGGCCTCGCCGTCGCCCGCGACGCTGTCGTCGCTGGCGGTCCGCGCGACCAGCAGGTCGAGCCTCGAGCGCGCGTTGGCCGGAGTCGACGCGAGCGTGCTGCAGGTGCTCGAGGCGGTCGTCGCGCTCTCGGACCCGGGACCCGTCACGGCCGCCGACCTGCCCGCGGCGCTCGGGGCCACGGACGACGCCGGCATCGCCCTGGTCGAGCGGGCGCTGCGGCTCGCGGTCGTCGGCACCCTCGTCTACCCCGACACCCCCGACGACGATGCGCCGTTGCTGCCCTCCCCGGGCCTCGCCGAGGTCCTCGGCCCCTACCCGGCCGGCCTCGCCCCCCTCGACCTCGGGGTCCGACGCGGCCCGACGCCGGAGCCCGCGGACCTCACCGACCTGCCGGCCCTCCTCGACGCCGCCCCCACCGGTGCCCRACCGGTCCTGGACGCCCTGCTCTGGGGCCCGCCCGTCGGCCTCGCACCCTCCAACAGCACCGCGGCGGCAGCGGCCGTGGACTGGTTGCTGCGCCGGCACCTGCTGCTGCCCGGCGACTCCCGCCACGTCGTGCTGCCCCGGGCGGTCGCGCTCGCGCTGCGCGGCGGCCGCACGCACCCGACCCCGGCGTTCCCGCCCGGCGTCCCCGACGGGGTCCCGCTGCGGCACCACGGGCTGGTCGCGGCAGAGTCCGCGGCGGCCGGGGAGCGCAGCGTCCTGCTCGTTGCGCGCCTGGTCCGCCTCTGGGAGCACACGCCGCCGGGGGTGCTGCGCGGCGGCGGCCTGGGGGTGCGCGAGCTGCGCCGGGTGGCGATGGCGCTCGAGACGGACGAGGCCGAGGCCGCGTTCGTCATCGAGCTGGCCGGCGCGGCCGCGTTCGTCGCCGACGACGGCGAGGACAACCCGTCGTTCGCGCCCACCGTGGCGGTCGACGAATGGGCCGTCCGCGACGTCCCCGAGCGCTGGGCGGCGCTGGCCCGCACCTGGCGCTCGATGCTGCGCACGCCGTGGCTCGTCGGCAGTCGCGACGACCGCGGCGGCGTGCGGGCGGCGCTCGACCCCGAGCTGCAGCGCACGTGGGCGCCCCGGCTGCGCCGGTCGGTGCTCGACGTGCTGGCCGAGATGCCGCCGGGCACCGCCCTCGATGCCGCGCACGTGGTGGCGATCCTGCGCTGGCGGACGCCGCGGTCGGTGCCACCGTCGGCGGCCGTGAACGCGATCCTGATCGAGGCCGGACGGCTCGGCATCCTGGGTGCGGGAGCGTTGTCCGACGCCGGCCGCGCGCTGCTGCTGGAGACCGCCCCGATGGTCGGCGCCGAGCCCGCGGACCCCGCCGACGCCCTCGCGGCCGCCCTGCCACCCGCCGTCGACGAGATCCTGCTCCAGGGCGACCTCACGGGCGTCGTGCCCGGTCGACCGAGCCCCGAGCTCGAGGACCTGCTCGACCGCACCGCGCACGTCGAGTCGCGCGGCGGCGCGCTGACGGTGCGGTTCACGCCGGAGTCGGTGCGCCGCGCCCTCGATGCCGGCTCCACCGCCGACGGCCTGCTCGGCGAGCTGGCCTCGCACGCCAGGTCGGGCGTCCCGCAGCCGCTGGAGTACCTCGTCCGGGACGCCGCGCGTCGCCACGGCCGCCTCCGGGTCGGCTCGGCGTCCGGCTACGTGCGCGCCGACGATCCCTCGCTCCTGGCGGGCCTCGCGGAGGACCCGCGCCTGGCGTCCCTCGGCCTGGTCCGGCTCGCGCCGACCGTGCTGGCGGCGCAGGCGCCCGTCAGGGAGCTGGTCGACGCCCTGCGCGCGCACGGCCTCGCGCCCGTGGCGGAAGGTCCCGACGGTCAGGTGGTGCACGTCGTCTCGACCGTGCGCCGCGTCGGGCGTCGGGCCACGGCGGGAGCCCGCCGTCGCACGACCGACGCGCCGACGGCCTCCCGGGAGACCGTGAGCGACGAGCGGCTCCTCGCGCTCGTGCCGCTGCTGCGTCGGGCCGAGCAGGAGCGCAAGACGGACGAGGTCGAGCGGTTGCCCGGCGCGCTCCCGCCGCTCCCGGCTCGACGCGCGGTCCAGCCCCCGCTCCCACCGCCGCCGGCGGGAACAGCCGACCCCGTCGACGCGTTGGTGCTCCTGCGTGAGGCGGCGGCCGAGAAGGCCGAGGTGTGGGTGGAGCTGGTCGGCTCGCACGGCGTACCGCAACGGCGGCTTCTTCGTCCCTTGCGGGTCGAGGGCGGCCGGCTGCGGGCCATCGACACGGCCCGCGAGTCCGAGCTGACGGTGGCCGTGCACCGCATCGCCACCGTCACCCGCGCGGCAGCACCAGCACCAGCAGACGATCGTCAGGAGACCTCGTGACCAACGGCCCCCTCATCGTGCAGAGCGACAAGACGCTCCTGCTCGAGGTCGACCACGACCAGGCTGAGGCCTGCCGCCGCGCGATCGCCCCGTTCGCGGAGCTGGAGCGCGCACCCGAGCACGTGCACACCTACCGCCTGACCCCGCTGGGCCTCTGGAACGCGCGCGCCGCGGGCCACGACGCCGAGCAGGTGGTCGACGTCCTGCTCGAGTACTCGCGCTACCCGGTCCCCCACGCCCTGCTGGTCGACGTCGCCGACACGATGTCCCGCTACGGCCGCCTGCAGCTGGTCCAGGACCCGGTGCACGGGCTGGTCCTGCACGCGCTCGACCCGGCCGTCCTCGCCGAGGTGGTGCGGTCGAAGCGGACCGCAGGCCTGCTGGGCGCCCGGCTCGACGCGACCGACGTCATCGTCCACCCCTCGGAGCGGGGCCACCTCAAGCAGGTGCTGCTCAAGCTCGGCTGGCCGGCCGAGGACCTCGCCGGGTACGTCGACGGCGAGGCCCACCAGATCGACCTGCACGAAGACGGCTGGGCGCTGCGGCCGTACCAGAAGCACGCCGTCGACAACTTCTTCCACGGCGGCTCCGGCGTGGTCGTGCTCCCCTGCGGCGCCGGCAAGACGCTGGTCGGCGCGGGTGCCATGGCGAGGTCGTCGACGACGACCCTGATCCTGGTCACCAACACCGTGAGCGCCCGCCAGTGGCGCGACGAGCTGGTGAAGCGCACGTCGCTGACCGAGGACGAGATCGGCGAGTACTCCGGCGCCCGCAAGGAGATCCGCCCGGTCACCATCGCGACCTACCAGGTGCTGACGACGAAGCGGAAGGGCGTATACACGCACCTCGAGCTGCTCGACGCCCGGGACTGGGGCCTCGTGGTCTACGACGAGGTCCACCTGCTCCCGGCGCCGATCTTCCGCATGACGGCCGACCTGCAGGCCCGCCGCCGCCTCGGACTGACCGCCACGCTGGTGCGCGAGGACGGCCGCGAGGACGAGGTGTTCAGCCTCATCGGCCCCAAGCGTTTCGACGCCCCGTGGAAGGATATCGAGGCGCAGGGCTACATCGCCCCCGCCGACTGCGTCGAGGTCCGCCTCACGCTCCCCGACGCCGACCGCATGGCCTACGCGATCGCCGAGCCGGAGGAGAAGTACCGCCTCGCGGCCACCGCCCGCGGCAAGAACCGCGTGGTCGAGCAGCTGGTCGCCAAGCACGAGGGCGACCCGACGCTGGTGATCGGCCAGTACCTCGACCAGCTGCACACGCTCGCGGAGCACCTGAACGCGGACCTCATCACGGGTGAGACCACCGTGCACGAGCGCCAGCGGCTGTTCGACGCCTTCCGGTCGGGCGAGATCACCAAGCTCGTCGTGAGCAAGGTCGCCAACTTCTCCATCGACCTGCCCGAGGCGTCCGTCGCCATCCAGGTGTCCGGCTCCTTCGGATCCCGCCAGGAGGAGGCCCAGCGCCTCGGACGGATCATGCGACCCAAGGGCGACGGGCGGACCGCGCACTTCTACACGGTCGTCGCGCGCGACACCGTCGACCAGGACTTCGCCGCGCACCGTCAGCGGTTCCTGGCCGAGCAGGGCTACGCGTACTCGATCGTCGACGCCGAGGACCTGGACACCGCCGCCGAGCTGGAGGACTGAGCCGCAGCGCAGCGGAGGCTCAGGCCGCCCACAAGCACAGGACTGACGCACGACAGAGCGCCCGATCCCTGAAGGGGTCGGGCGCTCTGTCGTGCGTGATCAGGCGGTGACTGGCTCCTGCGCGCTGGCGCGCACGTGGGACGCGAACGACTCGGCGAGCGCGCGGCCCGCGGCCGTCACCTCCGCCTCGCGCGCGGCGTAGGCGGACAGCACCGCCTCGGTGTCGACGTCGTCGTACGCGTCGGCCCAGGAGCGCAGCGTCGCCGCTCGGGCCTCGGGGTGGAACTGCACACCCCATGCGGAGCCGACGCGGAAGGCCTGGTACGGGTACATCGCCGAGGAGGCGAGCCAGACCGCGCCGCGGGGCAGGTCGACGACCGCGTCCGCGTGCATGCTCGGCTGAGGGGTGCGGTGCCGGTCGTCCGCGAGCGCGGCCACGGGGCCGACGACGGCGTCACCGACCGCCTCGGGCCGCCAGCGCACGTCCACGATGCCGGTCTCGCGCCCGGGAGGGGTCGCCACCTGCACGCGACCGCCGCGGGCGGCGGCGAGCAGCTGGGCGCCGAGGCAGATGCCGAGCGTGGGGACGCCCTGGGTGCTCGCGTCGGCCAGCAGCGCGCGCAGCTCGGGGAGCCAGGGCGCGGTGCTGTCGTCGTAGGCCGACATCTGGCCGCCGAGGACGACGAGGCCGTCGCCGACCTCGCTCGCGACGGGAACGATCTCGCCGGCGAACGCTGCGACGAGGCGCAGCTCGACGTCGCCGAGCCACTCGCTGAAGCGGTCGAGCGAGACGTCGGGGGAGCTCTGGATCACGGTGACGACCGGGCGAGGGCCGCCGTGCACGGGGGTAGTCACGCGGAGACGGTACTCCCGCGCAACCGGTGATCTGCAACGAACGGACCACGCATCTGTCCGATTGCTGGTCAGACGTCCATGTTTGCCGCCCGGATGAATCTGTCACGCGTGCGCGTCATCACAAGGCAGCGCTCATGGCGTGCCTCATTCCGTCCGGCGTTCACCCAGCGAACTCCCAGGCTCCAGGGCCAGACTCGGGGTATGTCGACTCCCCACACGACCGCGTCGTCGGGCACCCCCGAGGCGCGTCTGCTCGTCGTCGACGACGAGCCGAACATCCGCGAGCTGCTGGCGACGTCGCTGCGCTTCGCCGGGTTCGAGGTCCACGCCGCCGCCGACGGGGCGTCCGCGCTGCGGCTCGCCCGCGAGGTCGAGCCCGACCTCGTCGTGCTCGACGTGATGCTCCCCGACATGGACGGCTTCACCGTCACGCGGCGCCTGCGTGAGAAGGGCCAGCACGTCCCCGTCCTCTTCCTCACGGCGCGTGACGACACGGCGGACAAGGTGCAGGGGCTCACGGTCGGCGGCGACGACTACGTCACCAAGCCCTTCAGCCTGGAGGAGGTCGTCGCCCGCATCCGCGCCGTGCTGCGCCGCACGCGTCCGGGTCTCGACGACGACAGCAGCGTCCTGCGATACGCCGACCTCGAGCTCGACGAGGACTCGCACGAGGTGGTCCGCGCCGGGCACCCCGTCGACCTGTCCCCCACCGAGTTCAAGCTGCTGCGCTACCTCATGCTCAACCCCGGCCGCGTGCTCTCGAAGTCGCAGATCCTCGACCACGTCTGGCAGTACGACTGGGGCGGCGACGCCAACATCGTCGAGTCCTACATCTCCTACCTGCGCCGCAAGATCGACCAGATCGACGACGCCGACGGTCGGCGGCTGCCCCCGCTGATCCACACCAAGCGCGGGGTGGGCTACCTGCTGCGCGAGTCGTCGTGACGGCTGACGTCGTGGTCGAGCAGCCGAGCGAGACGGCGCCCGCACCCGCCGCTCCCGGCCGCCGCCGGTTCGGCGCCCTGCGCGACTGGTGGGCCGGCACGACGCTGGTCTCGCGCCTCGTCGGCATCGTCACGGTCCTGCTCGCGGTCGGCCTGGTGCTGGCGGGAGCCACGAGCGCCGCGCTGCTGGAGAGCACCCTGGTCGACCAGGTGGACAGCAAGCTCCAGACCGAGGGCGGGGACCTGGCGCAGAGCACCGTGCAGCGCCTCAGTCGCGGGTTCGGCAGCGACATGGCGCCGAGCGACTACTACGTCCGCGTGCAGCTCGACGGCTACGAGGACACCAACATCTCCCCCTCGGCCGTGACGCGGTACGGGACGCCGCAGGTGCCCGACCTGAGCTCGGAACGGGCGGCCGAGATCGAGGGCGACCCGTACACCGTCGGCTCGACGCAACCGGGCTCGACCTGGCGCGCGGTCGCGTACCCGTTGTACTCGAACGACACGCTCGCGGGATCGATCGTCGTCGCGCTTCCCCTCGGCGACATCGAGAGCACCGTCCGGCACATGAGCTTCGTGCTGCTCCTGAGCGGTCTCGGCATCGTCATTCTCGGCGCCGTCGCCGGCACGTGGGCCGTCCGCCGGTCGCTCAAGCCGCTGCGCGAGATCGAGACCACCGCCGCCGCCATCGCCGCCGGCGACCTGTCGCAGCGCGTGCCTGCCGCGTCCGAGCACACGGAGGTCGGACGCCTGAGCGCCGCGCTGAACGGGATGCTCGCCCAGATCGAGCAGGCGTTCGGCGCGCAGACCGCGTCCGAGGCGCGCATGCGCCGGTTCGTCGCCGACGCCTCGCACGAACTGCGCACCCCGCTGGCCACCATCCGCGGCTACGGCGAGCTCTACCGGATGGGCGCGCTGACCACGACCGACCAGGTCGACGACACCATGCGCCGCGTCGAGCAGTCTGCGATCCGCATGGGTGCGCTCGTCGAGGACCTGCTCGCGCTGGCCCGCGTCGACGAGGGCCGACCCATGCAGATGGGCCCCGTCGACCTCACCGTGCTCGCCGCCGACGCCGTGAGCGACCTGCACGCCCTCGACCCCTCGCGGCCGACCCGACTGGTCCCGCTCGTGGACGGCGCCCCCGGCGGCCCGTGCCTCGTCGTCGGCGAGGAGTCGCGCCTGCGCCAGGTGCTCGCGAACCTCGTCGGCAACACCGTCCAGCACACCCCACCCGGCACACCCGTCGAGATCGCGGTGGGGACCCTGCCGACCGGGCAGGCGGCCCTCGAGGTCCGCGACCACGGCCCCGGCATCGACCCGGAGCACGCCGCGCGCGTGTTCGAGCGGTTCTACCGGGTCGACGCCAGCCGCGGACGCGACTCCGGCGGGGCCGGGCTCGGCATGGCGATCGTCGCCGCGATCGTCGACGCCCACGACGGGACGGTGAGCCTGGAGCAGACACCCGGAGGGGGGACGACCGTGCGGGTCACCCTCCCCGTTCCGTCCCACGAGCCTCAGGTCTGAGGGCTACCATGTCGGGTTCCTACCGTCGGAGTAAGGCTGAACTTCATGGGCGTCCATGACGCACCGCAGTGGTTGTTGTCCGCATACGTCCGCAGTGCTGTCGGAGCCGGCGCCACCGCCCCGACCGAGCAGATCCGCGACGCCGGACAGGCGCTGGTCGATCGCTGGGGCTCCCCCGGCCGGGCCTTCCACAACCTGAAGCACCTGGTCGACGTGCTGAGCCGTGTCGACGAGCTGGTCGAGGAGACCCACCAGCCCGACGTCGTGCGGCTCGCCGCCTGGTACCACGGCGCGATCTTCGACGCCGCCGACCGCAAGGCGTACGCCAACCGCGGCGGCGAGGACGAGATCGCGAGCGCGAGCCTGGCGTTCGACGAGCTGACCACGCTCGGCGTCCCCGAGAAGCGGGCGCAGCGCGTGCACGACCTCGTCGTCGCCCTGGTCCGGCACGCCCCGAACCCGGTGGACTTCGACTGCGCCGTGCTCTGCGACGCCGACCTCGCGATGCTCGCCACCGAGCCGCAGAAGTACAAGGCGTACGTGCAGGACATCCGCACCGAGTACGCGCACCTGCCCGTCGAGGACTACCTGCGGGCCCGCGTCCGCATCCTGCACAAGCTCCTGGCCCGCCCGTCTCTGTTCGTCAGCCCGCTCGGCGCCGCCTGGGAGGAACCCGCGCGGCAGAACCTCTCCGGCGAGCTGCAGCGGCTGGAGAAGGAGCTGCGCGCCATCGACGCCGCCGCCGCGACGGCCGCCGCCGAGGCCCCGGCCGCGTCCGGCGCCGCGGGCTACGGCACCCCGTCCGAGGGCTCGAGCGCCGCGCACACCTGAGGTCGCGTTCTTCACCACGTCCGAGCAGATGGAGGCCCTGACCTGCATCTGCTCGGACGTTGCTCGTCTCGCGGGCGGCTCGTTTCTGCACGATGGCCCGCGTATCCTGTGGGAGCGCTCTCGCGTGCATCGCCGTGCGGGTCTCTGGTCGGGCTGCGGGTGGTTGTGGTGACGGGCTGATGGTCGGTCCCGGGTCGGGGTGCAGCGGTGCCCTCGACCCGGGCCGCACACCCTGCACTGCGCAGCGCTGTGCCCGGCAGTCATGCGCCCCTGTGGCACACGCCTCAGCACCCGCGCATCGCGGCCGAGCCGCCCACAACCCCGCGCTCTGCGGCTGCCGTCCACCGATCACGCACCGGGCCGATTCCCGCGCAGTGCCGCCTCCTACCGTCGTCGCTCATCGGCCGGGACCGCCCCGGCGGTCACCGACGGAGGTCACATGAGCAGGTACGAGGTCGACAGCGCGCAGGTCGCCCAGGCGGCGGCGAGCGTGCAGGCGCGGGCGGGCACCATCCGCAGCGAGGTGGCGGCGATGCACCGCCAGCTCGCCGACCTGCAGGGGTCGTGGCGGGGCGCCGCCGCCACCGCGTTCGCCGGCGTGCTGACGGACTGGTCAGCCACGGAGACCCGCCTCGACGCATCGCTCGAGCAGATCGTGGCCGCGATGCAGTCGGCCGCCCGGACCTACGCCGAGGCCGAGTCGCAGGCGTCCCGGCTGTTCAGCGTGTGACCGTGTCCCACCCGCGCCTACGCTCGGGCCGTGACCGTGCTCGTGGACCCGCCGATGTGGCCCAACCACGGCATGCTCTGGGGCCACCTGGTGAGCGACTCGTCGCTCGAGGAGCTGCACGCGTTCGCGGCCCGGGCGGGCATCCCGCCCCGGGGTTTCGACCTCGACCACTACGACGTGCCCGACCAGCGGATCGACGAGCTCGTCGCGCTCGGGGCGCAGCTGGTCAGCGCGAAGGAGCTGATCACGCGTCTGCGGGCATCCGGGCTGCGCGTGCCGGCGCGGGATCGCGGCCGACACCACTAGCGACGCCCGGTCGGCGCACGCGCGGCGCGGGCGGGTGCCCGGGGCCGGGATCACCCGGCCGGCGCGTGCGGCGCGGGCGGGTGCCCCCGCGGCCGGGGTCGCAGGCACCGGCGATACGCTCGACAGATGCCGCCGCTGCGCCCGCTCGACCAGTCGTCGAAGCTCAAGAACGTGCTCTACGAGATCCGCGGGTCCGCCCTGGACGAGGTGGTCCGCCTCGAGGCCGAGGGCCACACGATCCTGCGGCTGAACACCGGCAACCCCGCCGCGTTCGGGTTCGAGGCCCCGCACCAGATCGTCCGCGACGTGATCGCCGCCATCCCCCACGCGCACGGCTACACGGACTCGCGCGGCATCCTGTCCGCCCGCCGCGCCGTGGTCACCCGCTACGAGACCGAGCCCGGTTTCCCCGAGATCGACGTCGACGACGTCTACCTGGGCAACGGCGTCTCCGAGCTCATCACCATGGTCATGCAGGCGCTCCTCGACGAGGGCGACGAGGTGCTCATCCCGTCGCCGGACTACCCGCTGTGGACCGCGATGACGTCGCTGTCCGACGGCGTCCCGGTGCACTACCGGTGCGACGAGTCCGCCGGCTGGGAGCCCGACCTCGAGCACATCCGGTCGCTGGTCGGCCCCCGGACCAAGGCGATCGTCGTCATCAACCCGAACAACCCGACGGGCGCCGTCTACTCGCGCGAGGTGCTCGAGGGCATCGCAGCGATCGCCCGCGAGCACAGCCTGCTCGTGCTCTCCGACGAGATCTACGACCGGATCCTGTTCGACGGCGCGCAGCACATCCCCATGGCGACCGTCGCGCCGGACCTGCTGTGCCTGACGTTCAACGGCCTGTCCAAGACCTACCGCGTGGCCGGCTACCGGTCCGGCTGGCTCGTCGTCACCGGCCCCCGCCAGCACGCCACGGGCTTCCTCGAGGGCATCACCCTGCTGGCCTCGACCCGCCTGTGCCCCAACGTCCCCGCGCAGCACGCTGTCCAGGCGGCCCTCGGCGGCATCCAGAGCATCGACGCCCTCATCGCCCCCGGCGGCCGGCTGCACGAGCAGCGCGACGTCGCGTACCGCGGCCTGACGTCGATCCCCGGCGTCGACTGCGTGCGACCCGACGGCGCCCTCTACCTGTTCCCGCGGCTCGACCCGGACGTGCACGAGATCCGCGACGACGCCCGCCTCGTCTACGACCTGCTGGTGAGCGAGCACATCCTGCTGGTGCAGGGCACGGGCTTCAACTGGCCGACCCCGGACCACCTGCGCATCGTCACGCTCCCTGAGGCGCGTGTCCTGGCGGAGGCGATCGAACGCATGGGCAACTTCCTGTCGAGCTACCGCCAGTAGCCTCGCGGTTCCTCGCCTGCAGCCGCTCGGAGTCCTGGGGGCGCTCGGCGCGTTCGGGGACGCGCGAAGGGCCGGCCACCCGCAGGTGACCGGCCCTTCGTGCTCTAGCTGGTGCGACCGTCAGGCCGCGCGACTCGCGTCAGCGGATCAGAACCCGCCGCCGAAGTCCTCGCCGCCGCCACCGGCCGGCGCGGGGTTGCGCTCCGGCTTGTCGGCCACGACGGCCTCGGTGGTGAGGAAGAGCGCGGCGATGGACGCCGCGTTCTGCAGAGCGGAGCGCGTGACCTTCACCGGGTCGTTGACGCCCGCGGCGAGCAGGTCCTCGTACGTGTTGGTCGCGGCGTTGAGGCCGTGACCCACGGGGAGGTTGCGCACCTTCTCGGCCACGACGCCACCCTCGAGACCGGCGTTGATCGCGATCTGCTTGAGGGGGGCCTCGATCGCGAGCTTCACGATCGCCGCACCGGTCGCCTCGTCGCCCTCGAGCTTGAGGCCCTCGAACGCCGTCTTGCCGGCCTGGATGAGCGCCACGCCACCACCGGCGACGATGCCCTCCTCGACGGCCGCCTTGGCGTTGCGCACGGCGTCCTCGATGCGGTGCTTGCGCTCCTTGAGCTCGACCTCGGTGGCCGCGCCCGCCTTGATGACGGCGACGCCGCCGGCGAGCTTGGCGAGGCGCTCCTGGAGCTTCTCGCGGTCGTAGTCCGAGTCCGAGTTCTCGATCTCGGCGCGGATCTGCGTGACGCGGCCCTGGATCTGGGCGGCGTCGCCGGAGCCCTCGACGATCGTGGTCTCGTCCTTGGTGACGACGATCTTGCGCGCCGTGCCGAGGACCTCGAGGCCCACCGTGTCGAGCTTGAGACCGACGGTCTCGGAGACGACCTGGCCACCGGTGAGGATGGCCATGTCCTGCAGCATCGCCTTGCGGCGGTCGCCGAAGCCGGGGGCCTTGACGGCGACCGACTTGAACAGGCCACGGATCTTGTTGACGACGAGCGTGGCCAGGGCCTCGCCCTCGACGTCCTCGGCGACGATGAACAGCGGCTTGCCGGCCTGGATGACCTTCTCCAGGAGGGGCAGCAGGTCCTTGACGTTCGAGATCTTGGACTCGACGAGCAGGACGTACGCGTCCTCGAGGACGGCCTCCTGACGCTCGGGGTCGGTCACGAAGTACGCCGACAGGAAGCCCTTGTCGAAGCGCATGCCCTCGGTGAGCTCGAGCTCGAGGCCCAGCGCGCTGGACTCCTCGACCGTGATGACGCCTTCCTTGCCGACCTTGTCGAGCGCCTCGGCGATGAGGTCGCCGATCGCCTGGTCGCCGGCGGAGATGGCGGCCGTGGCGGCGATCTCCTCCTTGGTCTCGACGTCCTTCGCCTGCGCGAGCAGGGCAGCGGTGACGGCCTCGACGGCCTTCTCGATGCCCTTCTTCAGCGCGATCGGGTTGGCGCCGGCCGCGACGTTGCGCAGGCCCTCGCGCACGAGCGCCTGGGCGAGCACGGTGGCGGTGGTGGTGCCGTCGCCAGCGACGTCGTCCGTCTTCTTGGCGACCTCCTTGACGAGCTCCGCACCGATCTTCTCGAAGGGGTCCTCGAGGTCGATCTCCTTGGCGATGGAGACGCCGTCGTTGGTGATCGTGGGGGCACCCCACTTCTTGTCCAGGACGACGTTGCGGCCCTTCGGGCCGAGGGTGACCTTGACGGTGTCGGCGAGGATGTTGAGTCCCCGCTCGATGCCGCGGCGGGCCTCCTCGTTGAAGGCAATGATCTTGGCCATGGGGCTGTGATCCTTCACTGGGTTCGGGTCGGCCGAGGGTGCCCGCGACGGACGGGCACGCCACCCGCGGTCTTGTCCCGCGTGCGACGGCCCTCACCGGACGGCCGGGGTGATTCTGTCACTCTCCACCGGAGAGTGCTAAGTGCAATGGTTAGCACTCGACCCCCGAGAGTGCAAGCAGCGTTCACTCCTGGCGAGGTCGTCGCAGGGCCGTCCGGCCGTCGCCCGGGCGGCCTCGGACTATCGTGCGCGTGTGCAACGTCACGACGACGACGTCGATGCAGCGGTCACCGGCGCCCCGGCGTCGGCCCCGCGCATCCCCCGGGCGCACCGCGCACGCCGCCGACGCGGCAGTGCCGCGGTGGCGGTCGCCGTGCTCGCGGCCACCACGACCTCGCTCGTCGCGACCGCACCCACCGGCGCCCGGGCGACGGACACCGCGACCGTCCCCCGCGCCGTCGCCGCGAAGCCCGCCGGGTACGCCACCATCCCCCTCTACCTCCAGGGCGTGACCACTCTCCCCGGCGGTCTGCGGGCGCCCCTGGCCGCCGGCACCGACGTGACGTTCTTTGCGGGCACCCGCGTGGTCGATCCCGCGGCGACCACGCTCACACGCCTCATGGGCGGGCAGGTGGGCACCGGGCACGGCGCGACGGCTCCGGCGGCGGCGACCGTGGCCGAGCGCCAGCGCGCGTGGCTGGCGTCGGGAACCGTCCCAGGATCGGGCGGCCCCTACGACGACATGGCCCGCGGAGCCCTGCTCGACCTGCACGCCCTGACGCTCCCGGGCGGTGCGGCCGTGGCGGGCTGGTCGGACAAGTGGCGGTACGTCTGGCCGCGCGACGCGTCGTTCGTCGCCGTCGCCCTCGCGCGCACCGGTCACGTCGCCGACGCTCTGGAGATCCTCGGCTTCCTCGACCGCGTGCAGTCGCCGGACGGCTCGTTCCAGGCGCGCTACCTGCCCGACGGCTCGGGCCCGCCCGACGACCGCGGGGTGCAGACGGACGGCACGGGCTGGGCGCTGTGGGCGGCGGGGCTCGTCGTCGACGAGATCACCGACCCCACCGAGCGGGCAGCCGCGCTCGACCAGCTCCACCCGCTCGTCGCCCGGTCCACCCACCACGTGCTCGACCTCGTCGGCCGCGGGGGCCTGCCCCCGGCGTCGCCCGACTACTGGGAGGTCCCCGAGGACGCGCTCACGCTGGGCACGGTCGCCCCGCTGGTCGCGGGCCTGCAGCAGGCCTCACACCTCCTGGCGCTCACCGACGACCACGCGCTCGCCGCGACCGCGTTCGACGCCTCGATCCGGACCAAGGTCGCGGTGATCCGCGCCTTCGGGCCGACAGGCTTCGCGCGCTACGCGGCCGGCGGGCACGCGGACGCCGCCACGGCGTTCCTGCTGCCACCGTTCCTCACGACGGCCGTCCCCGACGTCGAGGACGCGTGGCGGGAGTCGGCCGTGGCGATGGTGCGGCCCGCGAACGGGCTGGCCCCGGGCGCGGGGTGGCGCGACGACGGCGTCTCCTGGACGCCGCAGACCTCGCTCTACGCGTGGGTGGCCGCCGAGAACGGGGACGCCGCGCTGGCCGACGGCTGGCTCACGTTCCTCGACAGCCATCGCACCCCGACCGGGTCGCTGCCCGAGAAGGTGCTGGCGGACGGCTCCCCCGCCGCGGTCGCGCCCCTCGGTTGGAGCGCCGCCTGCGTGCTGCTGGCCCTGCACGCGCTCGACGGCGCCGCCGCCGGTACCGGCGCGGGCGGGCGAGCGGGCTGACACGCCGACGGGCCGTGCACCTGTCGGTGCACGGCCCGTCCGGGACCAACCGGGCTCAGAGTCCCCGGACCTGCTCGGCCTGCGGCCCCTTGGTGCCCTGACCGACCTCGAACTCGACGTCCTGCCCCTCCTCGAGGGAGCGGTAGCCGTCCGACTGGATCGCGCTGAAATGCACGAAGAGGTCCTGGCCTCCCCCGACCGGGGTGATGAAGCCGTACCCCTTCTCCGCGTTGAACCACTTCACGATGCCCTGGGCCATGCCGTAACTCCTCGACGTCCGGGTTCCGGGCGCTCCGCCGGCGCCCGGTGCGCGCGAGCCTAGTGGGAGCAGTCGGCGGGCGACCAGGGTCGTCTCGGGGGCGACGCGTCGGGCGGTCAGGCGTCCGGGTTGGTCGCGAGCACCAGGGTGATGCCCGTCCCGGCATCGGTGGGCGACAGCGTCGCCGTCGGGACGCCGACCGTCGAGCCGACCAGCTCGGCCGTGGCCTTCTGGTCCTCGCTCGCGTAGTAGACGACGGAGGCGTCCGGGGCGGTGCCGGTGAAGTTGCCCGTCGTCACCGCCGTGAACCCGGCGGCCGTCAGCTTGGCGGCCTGGTCACCCGCGAGGCCCGAGATCTTGGCGGCGTTGAGGACGACGACCGGCGCGCTCAGGTCGGGCGCGACGGCGGCGTCGGTCTCGGCCGGCGGCGCCTCGGTCGCGGTGTCCGTCGGCGCGGTGGCGCCGTCGCTCGCCGTGTCGTCGGGCGTCGCCGCGCCGTCGTCGGCCTCCGACGACGGTGAGTCGGACGTGCCCGGGAGCGAGGGGAGGTCGCCGTTGCGGGACGCGTAGTTCACGGCCGCGAACGCGAGGACCGGCGCGACGACCAGGACGAGCAGGAACGGCCACCACCTGCTCCACGCCGTCCGGGGTGCGCGGTGCACCCCGCGGGGGACGTCAGGGTTCGAGGGGACGTCGAACTCGTCCTCGGGGTAGGAGTACTCCGCCTTGCTCACGGCGGACAGGCTAACGGCTCGGTCGATGAACTCGGGTCCACCCGTGGCCGGACGTGGGACGTGTCACGCGGGGCGACGCGGCGTCAGGCGTCGCCGAGGCGACGGGCCGAGCGCGCCCGCTGGCGCGACGACCGCATGCGGCGCAGGCGCTTGATGAGCATCGGGTCGTGCGCGAGGGCGGCCGGGTCGTCGATCAGCGCGTTGAGCACCTGGTAGTACCGGGTGGCCGACATATCGAACAGCTCACGGATGGCCGACTCCTTGGCGCCCGCGTACTTCCACCACTGCCGCTCGAAGGCGAGGACCTGCTCGTCGCGCTCGGAGAGACCGTCGGGACGGGGCGCGCTGCTGGGCTGCGGGAGCTGACCGATGACGATCGTCGCGGCGTCCATGCGTCCTCCTGTGTCTCGCGGCTGTTCTCGTCGCTCGGCGCGACGTCCGTATCGTACGACCGTAATGACACGGGTGTCATTCCGCTCGGCGCGTCGTCGCCCGTGTGCCGCACTCGGTAGCCTCGCGGTCGTGAACGCCGCGCCGCTCGACCAGCTCGTCGCGCCCGACTGGGCCGTCGCCCTCGCCCCTGTCGAGCCGCAGATCCGCGCGGCGGGCCAGTTCCTGCGCGACGAGGTCGCCGCCGGCCACCAGTACCTGCCGGCGGGCGACGCCGTGCTCCGCGCGTTCCGGCGGCCGCTCGCGGAGGTGCGCGTGCTCATCGTCGGGCAGGACCCGTACCCGACCCCCGGGCACCCGATGGGCCTCTCGTTCTCCGTGCAGCCCGACGTGCGCCCTCTCCCGCGGTCGCTCACCAACATCTTCACCGAGCTCGTCGCGGACGTCGGGGTCGCGACCCCCACCAACGGCGACCTGTCCCCGTGGGCCGACCAGGGCGTCATGCTGCTGAACAGGGTGCTCACGGTCCGTCCGGGCGCGCCGGCCTCGCACCGGCGGCGCGGCTGGGAGGAAGTGACCGACCGGGCCATCGCGGCCCTCGTGGAGCGCGGCGGCCCGCTGGTCGCGGTGCTCTGGGGACGCGACGCCCAGTCGCTCAAGCCGGCGCTCGGTTCCGTGCCGACCGTCGAGAGCGTGCACCCCAGCCCGCTGTCGGCGAGCCGCGGGTTCTTCGGGTCCCGCCCGTTCTCGCGGGTCAACGAGCTGCTGGTCGCGCAGGGTGCCGCCCCGGTGGACTGGTCGCTGGCCTGAGCAACAATGTGGTCGTGACTTCTTCCACCCCCCGCTGGTCCCGCTACGTCGCCATCGGCGACTCGTTCACGGAGGGCCTCTGGGACGACCCGGACGGCCGCGAGGCGCCGCAGCGCGGCTGGGCGGACCTGCTGGCGTCCCACCTGTCGCAGCGCCGAACGGCCGCCGGCGAGTCGCCGCTGCTGTACGCGAACCTGGCCATCCGCGGGCGGCTGCTCAAGTCGATCCTGGTCGAGCAGGTGCCCGCGGCTCTCGAGCTGAAGCCCGACCTGGTGAGCCTGGTCGGCGGCGGCAACGACATCCTGCGGCCCACCGCCGACATCGACCGGATGGCCCGCAACCTCGAGGCCGCGGTCGTCCGGCTGCGGGCGGCGGGCATCGACGTCCTGCTGGGCACCGGCGTCGACGCCGTCGACAGCCCGCTGGTCAAGGCCACCCGCAGCCGGGTCGCCATCTACGACGCCCTCATCTGGTCCATGGCCCGCCGCCACGGCGCCTACGTCGTCGACCTCTGGGGCATGCGCTCCCTGCGCGACTGGCGCATGTGGGCCGAGGACCGCATCCACCTCACCACCGACGGGCACGCCCGCGTGGCGCAGGCGGCGCTCGTCGGCCTCGGCCTGGAGCCCGACGACGCCGGCTGGGACGACCCGCTCACGCCGCTGCCGCCCACGCCGCGCATGAAGAAGGCGCGCGAGGACGCCGCCTGGGTGCGCGAGCACCTCTACCCGTGGGCGACCCGCCGGCTGCGCGGGAAGTCGTCCGGCGACGAGCGCGTGCCGAAGCGGCCTGAGCTGACGCCGCTGGACTGAGTGGCGGTCAGGGGCAGCTGTAGACGACGTAGTTGCCGACGGGCGAGACCGTCGTCCCGACGAAGTCCAGCGTCAACGGCGTGCCCGCCACCACCTTGTTGGTGCCGCGGCTCGCGTTCCCCTCGTACGAGACGAGGCGAGGCGCCGTCGTGCAGAAGTTCGCCGGCAGCGACTGGAGCGTCCAGTTCCCCGCGTACTCCCCGACGAAGCGCGCGACGAACCCGAACACGGCGGTGTTCGAGAAGTTGATCGTCGCCCGCCACCGGACCGGGGTGCTGGAGTTGGTGGTCACCGTGGCCTTGATGTTGTAGTAGTCCGGCCGACCGTCGGTGTCCGCCCCGAAGGCGATGCTGCAGGTCGTCGATGGGTCGACATTCCCGATCCCGGTGAGTACGACGCAGCCGGACGCCGCGGGCGGCGCAGCCCAGGTGCCGGCGGCGGCCACGGCGGTCACGTTCACCGGGTCCGTCCAGGCCGCGGCGGTCACGTCGACGGTCGCGACCGTGACGAGGACGGTGGCCAATGCCGCCACGACGGCGAGAGCGGCCCGCGCACGGCTCAGCACGGTTGGTCCGTCCGGAGCCGCCGCCGGCGGGCGACGAGTACGAGGAAGAACCCCACGCTGAGGGCGGCCGCCGTGAGCGCGGCGAGTGGTGCGACACCGTCGATCCCCGTCGTCGCGAGCGCGCCCGTGCCTGACCGGGTGAAGACGACGCGGCCCACGATCGAGCTGACCTCACCGGGGGCGAGCGTCACGGCGGTGACGCCGACGACCAGCGAGTACGAGCCTGCACCCAGGAGCGCGCCGTCGCGCGCCTCCTCCAGGTCCGTGCACGCGCCGCCCGCGTCGGGGCACAGCTGCACCAACCAGCGGACCGCGCCCTCACGGCCCTGGGTCGCCAGCTGCACCGTGCTCACGCGCGAGAGGGTTGCCAGCCGGACGGGAGCCGTGCGGCGCTCGAACTGCCCCGGGTGGAGGTTGTCGAAGGTCACGCCGAGGTCGACGCGTGTACGCCCGCCCTCCGCGCTCGCTCCGGACGCGCCTGCGACGACGGACAGCAGCGCGAGCACCGTCACGCCGACGACGATCGCCATCGACGCCAGGGAAGGGCGCGGCCTCACACGAGGGTCGATTCGCTGGGTGCCGACGCCTGCTGGTCGTCGTCCTCGCGCGCGCCGCGAGGCTGGTCCGTCGGGTAGAGGACGATGCCGAGCACCGCGAGCAGTGCCACGGCGAGCGGGAGCGCAACCGACGGCTTGGTCAGCGACACCACGGCATAGCCGACGCCGGGCAGCTGGAGGACCGGCTGAAGGACGTCGGCCCCCACGACGTAGGGCGCCCCGTCCTCGGCCTCGTTGGCATCGCCCTTCATCCGGATCTGCCACTGGCCACCGGGGCCCTCGTCGATCGAGACGACGCGGTGCGTGACGATGTTCCCCGTGATCTCGCTGTAGATCGACGTCACCTGCCCGACGCGCACGTCAGCCGTGTCGTGCCGGGCGGCGATGAGCAGGTCACCCGTCATGATTCCGGGCTCCATCGAGCCCGAGATGACGACGAGGGGCTTGACGTAGCCGAGCGCTGTGGCGCCCCAGAGGAGGACGCTGAGCAGCCCGACGGCGGCCAGGAGCGTGAGGATCACGTTCCCGAGACGTCGCACGATCTGCATGGCGCGGTCCTTCCTTCGATCGATGGCCGGGGCTGGCCCGTGGCGGCCGAGCCCCGACCCGGGAGATCAGCTCAGAGCGTGCTGCCGGTGAAGCGGATGGTCACCGCACCGGTCGTGCCCTGGAACGTGTCGGCCCAGTTGGCCGGCGTCGTCAGCGTGACGACGACGTCGGCCGTGCTGCCCGCCGGGATGTTCGCGACTGGCGCGACCGTGACCTTGGCGTTGTTCGGCGCTCCGTCGAACACCACCCCGGAGAGGGTCACCGTCGACGCGACCGCCAGGGTCGTCGAGCCGGCGTTCTTGAGGTGGACCGTGACCTGCGGCGCCTGGTTAGGCAGCAGGTTGCCGAAGGCGCCGGTCGGGATGTTCAGACCGGGCGTCGCGTCGGCCTCCGACCAGTTAGTCCCGTCGAGGCTGCCCTGGAGCTCGACCGTGGCCGACGACGCCGAGGCGTTGAACCAGGCGTCGTCGGTCCATGCGGCCGACGTCGCGGCGGCACCGATCCCGAGGATCGCCGCGCCGGCGAGCGAGAGCTTGATGACCGCGGCGCGCTTCTTCTTCTTGCGGTCGGCATCCGTGGCGGGCACGTGCGAGACAGTGGTGGAAGCCATGGTGATCTCCTGATCGGGAAGGTGCCGGGCATCGGCACCTCACCGAGACCCGCTCACGGAGACACGCCGAGTGGCGGTCGTCCGCGAACGTAGGTGTCATCGGCACGACCACTCGTTCGGCCCTGGGTGGCAGCACCCGGGCCGCCCGGCTTGCCGGTTTCTTTCACCCCGGCCAAAGACGGCAGTTCCGTCAAGTCGGACAGGCGCTCTACTCGGCGCCGGCCCCCAGCGGCAGCCACGCCTCGAGCCGGGCACCCTTCTCCCGGCCCGGTGCGAGGGCCAGACGGCCGCCGGCGAGGGACAACCGGGTCGCCAGCCGGGCGGTGCCCGACGGCGTGCCGGCGGTCGCGGCGTCGTAGAGCTCGCCGTCGTTGTCGACGGCGACGTGCAGCACGCGGTCGGCGACGTCGAGCGAGACCACGAGCGATGCCGCAGGCCCGTGCTTGAGGGCGTTCGTCAGTGCCTCCTCGACGACGCGGACGGCCAGCAGCCGCTCGCTGATCGTGAGCGAGCAGCCCGACGGGTCGTCGAGCGACCGCACGGCGTCGCTCACCGTGAGCCGGGTCGCGATGCTCGCGGGGATGCGGCCGAGCAGGGCGCGCAGCGCGGGGACCAGGCCGAGCTCGAGACGGTCGGGGTAGAGGATCCGGCTCATCGCGCGCACGTCGATCTCGCGCGCGGACGCGAGCTCGGTGCGCACCCACGTGAGGGTCTCGACGTCCTCGGCGTTCGTGCCCCGGTCGTCGGCGTGCGCCAGGACGTCGCCCAGCCGCGCGTCCATGAGGACGAGCTTCGACTGCAGGGTTCCGTGCAGGCCCTCGGCGACGGCGCGCCGCACCCGGATCTCCTCCTGCTCGAGCGCCTTGACCGCGACCTCCACGAGCACGGCGTCGCGGGCCGCGGAACGTGTCCGTGCGCGGTTGGTGCGGCGCGCGATGAGCGCCCACATGCCGATGGCGCCCGAGATCGCGCCGAGGACGAAGCCGCTGAGCACCTCGGCGTTGCGCGCCGGGTCGTCCAGCGACGCATGCACACCGAACAGCACCTGCGCGAGGAATCGCGCCACCGCCGCTGCGACCGACGCGGCGAGCACCGCGGCCGCCATCCACCACAGGCGGGTCGCGCGATGGGCCTGAGTGACGGCCAGCACCGCCGCCAGCATGACGACCGCCACCGCGTTCGCCCCGAGCCGTGCGGCGAGCGGGACCGACTCCCAGGCCGGGATGTACGTGGCGTAGACGTAGGTCGACTGCAGGGCGGCGCCGACCCCGTAGCCCAGGGCCACGATGGAGGTGGCGCGCAGCAGGGAGGTGCGATCCCCGCGGAGGTCCTCGCGACGGGTGGCCAGGGAGGCGGCGGAGTCGGTCGACGGCGTCGTCATCATCCGTGCTCCCTCCCGTCCGGATCGTGATGATCACGGTCGCCTCGGCGCGTGACGCGCGCCGGACCCAGCCGCAGACGATACTGGCGCCGATGAGTGATCCCACCACCCGCCCCGTCCGCGTCGCCGTCGTCGAGGACCAGCCCCTGTTCCGCTCGATGCTGGAGCACACCCTCGCGGGCACCCCGGGGCTCCAGGTGGTCGCGGCCGTCGGCACGGTCACCGAGGCGGCGCGCGTGCTGCGCCCGGGCCTGGTCGACTGCGTGGTCCTCGACATCGACCTGCCCGACGGCAACGGCATCGCGCTGGGCGTGACGCTGAGGCGTCGGATGCCCGGGCTCGGCATCCTGCTCCTGTCGGCGCACGACGCCATGGACCTCCTCCTCGACCTTCCGGCCGACGTCGCCGCCGGGTGGGGCTACCTGTCCAAGACGTCGTCGACGAGCGAGGAGGTGCTGGTCAACGCCGTGCGCGCTGCGGCGGTCGGCGAGACCGTCCTCGACCCGGCCTTGCTGGCCCGGATGACGCCGCGGGCGGGATCGGCGGTCGCGCGGCTCACGGACCGCCAGTACGACGTGCTGCGGCTGCTGGCGTCCGGGCTGTCCAACGCCGGCATCGGCGACCGGCTCGGGATCACCGAGAAGTCCGTGCAGAACCACGTCAACGGGATGTACGCCACGCTCGGCATCGACAGCGACCCGCAGCGCAACCCGCGCGTGACCGCCGCCCTGCGGCTGCTCGAGGAGACGGGGCCGAGCGCCTGACGGCACTTTCACCCGGTGCCGCCGTCGTACGTCATGATCGGGCAATGGCCGAGCGACGCAGCGGGGACGCTGCTCCCCCCACCACCAGCACCGTCCGCGGCGAGGACTGGTACGCCCGAGACCTGTCCGGCCAGGAGTTCCGCAACGTGGAGTTCGTCGACCTGGACCTGACCGAGGCCTCGGGCGTCGGCGCGGTGTTCGAGGAATGCGTGTTCCGGCACGCGAAGCTCAACGCCTCCGTGCACACCGACGCGGCGTTCATCAACTGCAYGTTCTCGCGGTCCAACTTCTTCGACGTCCGGTTCGAGCGCTGCAAGATGATCGGCTCGCGGTTCGACGACTGCGCATGGGACCTCGCGAAGGTCGAGGGCGGCAACTGGTCGTTCGTCGGCCTGTCCCGGGCCGACCTGCACTCCGCGACGTTCACCGGGGTCCGGCTGCGCGAGGCCGACCTCAGCGGCGTCCGCGCCGCCGGCGGGACCCTGCGCGACTGCGACCTGGCCGGCGCCTGGTGGGAGCGGGCCGACCTCACGGGGTGCGACCTGCGCGGCAGCGACCTGGCCAGCCTGGACCCCGCGACCGTGACGCTCGACCGCGCGATCATCACGCTGCCGCAGGCGGTGGTCCTCGTCGAGGCGATGGGGCTGGAACTGCGGCTGGACTGATCGGTCAGCGCCCCGCGGGCGCCGTTGACGTGCTGCACACGATGGAGCCCCCTATCGGATTCGAACCGATGACCCCCTGTTTACAAGACAGGTGCTCTGGCCGACTGAGCTAAGGAGGCGGGCGGGCCCAGGATAACCGGGCGCCCCGCGAGGGCGCCCGGTCATCGAAGGATCAGGAACCCTGTGCGGCCTGGACGGCCTCGAGAAGGGCGCCCGGGGTCTGCCAGGAGCCGCCGAAGTCCGTGCCGTTGATGAGCACCGTCGGCGTCGAGATCTTGCCGATGTCCGTGTTCATCTGGTTGGTCGCCGCGGCGACCCACGGGGCCATGGTGCGCCACGTGCCGTCGTTCGTGGCCTCGACGTCGTCGGTCTTGGTCGTGAAGGTGCCGTCCACGGTGGTGGTGAACGTGGCGGCCACGTCCTCCGGCACCCCGACGTCGGTGGCGATCTTCTTGATCTCCGCGTCGGTGCGACCGGCGCTGCCCTCGGCCGGCTGGTCCACGAACATCGCGGACACGAACGCCGCGAACTGCGCGGGGGCCTTGTCGGCGACGATCGCGGCGGCGTTGGCTGCGCGGGTCGAGTAGCTGGTCCCCGCCGACTTGCTGTCGAGGAACGAGATCGGGTGGTACTCGACGGTCGTGCCGCCGTCGGCGAGCAGGGTGTCGATGTCGTCGCCGTTGATCTCCTCGAACTGGCCGCAGATCGGGCACATGAAGTCGAAGTAGACGGTCAGCGTGACGTCGCCGTCGCCGACCACGCCGACGTCGTCGCCGCCGTCGCCGCTGACGGGGATGCCGCCCTTGTCGTTGGCGGGGGCGGGCGCCGTGACGTCCGCGAGCGCGGGTGCGACGACGTTCGCCGTGTCGCCGCCGTAGACGACGTCGGAGTTGGCGGCCTCGTTGGCCTTGTTCTGGTTGACGATGGTGAACGCCACGGCGACGAGCGCGATGATGGCGACGACGAGGCCGGAGATGGCGAGGATGCGGTTCCGCCGGGCCTTGCGCTCCTGCTCCTTGCGCATCTGGGCGGCCTTGAGGCGGGCCTCCTCGCGGCGCACCGCCTTGGTGGGACGTGGGTCGTTGGTGGGCATGGGTGCTCCTGGGTGGGACGACGGGATGGGGTGGCGGGGGTCAGGCCGCGACCGGGGGACCGCGCCGCCCGACGCCGCCCGCAAGCACCCGCTCGATCCGCGGCGCGACGACACCCGACGCGACGAGGCGAGCCCGCCGGGCGACCGGGAGGGCTCGCGCGGCGCGCAGACCGGGGACGGCCCGGCGCAGGAGCAGCCGGACCTGGCGGGCTGCCCGCACGAGCAGCGCGGTCAGGCCGATCCCGCACGCGGTGAGCAGCAGGTAGAGGGCGGCCACGGGAACGGCGACGCTCAGCAGCACCACGGCGCCCTGGGACATGGACCCCAGGCCGTAGGAGCCGTCGGGGCAGTCCGCGGCGTCGCTGAGCACCGCGAGGCGCAGCCCCAGCGGGCCGAGGACGCCACCGGCGGCGACGCAGTCGTGCAGCAGCACGCGTCCCTGGGCCGCGACGGCCGCCATGAGACCGGCGACGACGAGCCCGACCACCGGCGCGAGGCGCGCGGCGGCGACGTGCGGCCCTCGTCGCGCGGTCATGGCGCACAGCGTAGGGGTCCCGGCTGAGGATCCCGGCGTCGTCACCCCGAACGGGGCTGCCGGACCACCTCGATGTCGAACCCGAACGACCGCTTCCACTCCCGGGCCAGCCGCCCGCCCGCCCGCCGCACGATGCCGCGCAGCCACCACTCGTCCGGATCGATCCCGGGGAACGCGTGCTCGACCAGCAGGGGCCGGAACCGGTCGTCGACGACCTCCACCGCGCGGCGGAGCTCGGCCAGCTCCGGGAACGCGTTCAGTCCCGGGTCGGTGAGGGCCGCCTCGAGCGTCGTGCGCGCCATCGCCTCGTTGCCGTAGGCGAACTCGTCGCCCCGGTACCCGTGCTCGCACTCCACGACGAAGCTCGACCAGCGCTCGAGCACCGCCGCCGGGGTGTCGTCGCGCCACACGCCCCGGGCGCGCACGAAGCCGGTGAACGCGTCGTCGAACGCGCTCACTTGGCGATCTCGCGCAGGAAGAACTCGTAGCCCTCGTCGGGACGGAAGTACGCGACGATCACGTCGCCGCGGAACACGCCGAGCGACCCGGTGCGGCGGTCGAACCGGACCACGTCCCCGTTGCTGCGACGCCCGACAGCCACATCGGTCTCCGCCTCCCACGACATTCCTGAACCCTCCCCCGGGATCGTCGAGCCCTCACCCACGAGGGTGCCAGAGCGGTCCCGCGTGGCGAGACGGTCTTCAGGGCAGCGTCGGGGTGGGCAGCGGCGCCCACGTGATAGGCGTGCCCGAGCGGATCTGGGCGATGAAGACCGCCGACGCCGCCAGCAGCACCACGGTGGCGACGAGCGCGCCGGTCCGGCCCGGCGCGACGACCGCGAGCACGCGGCGGGCGCCGATCCGCGTCATGAGCGACAGCGGACCCCACCAGACCACGGCGGCGCCGAGCAGGACGATCGACCCGACGAGGATCGAGGCCGTCAGGCCCTGGGGCTCCTGGCCGGACGGCGAGTCGCCGACGACCCAGTGACCGTCGCCGATGAGCCACCAGGACACGCCGAGCAGGATGACGACGACGCTCGCGCCGACGACGAGCGACGGCAGCAGCCCCACGACCGAGCGCAGCAGGTGCCACGGACCGGTCGCGAGCGCGACCGCGCGGTCCGAGCGCTTGACGCCGACCCGCTCCCGCCTGCCGTACATCGCCTCGACCGTGGACCCCACGGTGCGCACGACGACGACGAGAATGGTGAAGACGACCAGCGTCACGCCCGGGTAGAGCGCGCCGGCCGAGCCGAGCAGGACGGCGGCCGCCAGCAGCGTGCCCCAGCGCCGGCGGGCCCGCGGTCGCTCGTACCCGGAGCCCTCGGGCTCGGGCTCCTCGGACGCGTCGAGGTCCTCGTTGATCCACTCGACCCCGTCGGGGTCCTCGTCCCACGCGTCCTCTGCGGGGGCGCCTCCGTCCACGGTCGGGTCGAACGCGCGCGTCCGGCCGTCGTTGGCCACCAGGACAGGAGCGACGACCGCGGCCGGCGTGGCCACGGTCGGCTGACCCGTCGCCAGCACCGTGGTGCCGACGAGGTCGTCGGCGACGAGGGCCGCGGTCGCGGTCTCGTYGGCGATCGACTCGCCCTCCGCCGCGACCAGCGTGAGTGCCGCGACGACGTCCTCCGGCGCGATGCGGTCCGCCGGGGCGGGCGCGAGCGCGCGGCTGAGCGTGGCGGTGGTCAGCGGGCCGAGCCCTTCGAGGTCCACGTCGCCCGAGCGGGCCCGCGCGAGCACGGCCTCGAGCGGGCGGGTGCCGAACGGGTCGCGGCCGGTCGCGGCGAACGCGAGGATCGCCGCCCAGCCCCAGAAGTCGGACCCGGCGTCGGGCTCGTCGCCGTCCAGCAGCTCGGGTGCGAGGTAGCCCGGGGTCCCGATGACCAGGCCCTCGGCGGTGAGGCGCGAGTCGTCGGCGGCCTGCGCGATGCCGAAGTCGATGAGCACCGGGCCGTCGTCGCCGACGATGACGTTGGACGGCTTGAGGTCGCGGTGCACCACGCCCGCGCCGTGCACGGCCTCGAGCGCGTCGCGCAGCCCCTCGGCCAGGTCGAGAAGCTGCTCGGCGTCCAGCGGGCCGCGCTCGCGCACGTGCTCCTCGAGGTTGTCGCCGGGCACGAGCTCGGTGACCAGGAACGCCTCGGTCGAGTCGGCCTCGGCGTCGAGGATCGCGGCCACGCCCGGGTGGCGCAGCTTCTGCAGCGCGTGCACCTCGCGCCGCAGCCGGTCGCGCGCCACGGCGTCGGACCCGATGTGCGGGTGCAGCATCTTGAGCGCGACCGCGTCGCCACCGCCGTCGACGGCCCGGTAGACCGTGCCCATGCCGCCGGAGCCGAGGGGTGCGACGACGGTGTATCCGCCGATCTCCGACCCCGGTGTCAGACCGATCCGCTCCATCCCCGCACCGTAGCGGGACGCCTGCGCGCACCGCCCGACAACGCGCTGGACGGACCAGGCGCTTCCCGCACAGATAGGGTCGGACCAGACCCAAGGAGTTGATCTGGTGCCTTCTGACGTGCCCGCGCACGGCTACGACTTCGTCGTCGTCGCGAACCGTCTCCCCGTCGACGTGAGCCTGGACGACGACGGCGAGCCCACCTGGACCCGCTCGCCGGGAGGCCTGGTCACCGCCCTGGCGCCCGTGATGGCGAGCACGTCCGGCGCGTGGGTGGGCTGGGGAGGGTCGCCCGATCTCGAGCTCGACCCCTTCGACGTCGACGGCACCGAGCTGATCCCGGTGACGCTCACCGAGGACGACCTCGAGCAGTTCTACGAGGGCTTCTCCAACGACACCCTGTGGCCGCTCTACCACGACGTCATCGAGCCGCCGGCGTACCACCGGCAGTGGTGGGAGTCGTACCAGAGGGTCAACCAGCGGTTCGCGGAGGCCACGGCCGCGCAGGCCGCGAAGGGCGCCACCGTCTGGGTGCACGACTACCAGCTCCAGCTGGTCCCCAAGATGCTGCGGGAGCTCCGGCCCGACCTGCGCATCGGGTACTTCCACCACATCCCGTTCCCGCCGCTGGAGCTGTTCGCGCAGCTGCCGTGGCGCGTGCAGGTGGTCGAGGGGCTGCTCGGCGCCGACCTCGTGGGCTTCCAGCGGGCCGGGGACGCCGCGAACTTCGTCCGCGTGGTGCGTCGACTCACCGACCTCACCACGCGCGGCCAGATGGTCACGCTGTCCAAGCACGGCGAGCCCGGCCGGCACGTGCGCGCGGCCGCGTTCCCCATCTCCATCGACTCCCACGCCTTCGACGAGCTGGCCCGCACCGACGCCGTCCAGGAGCGCGCGCAGAAGATCCGGCGGGAGCTGGGCGACCCCGAGTACCTGCTCCTGGGCGTCGACCGGCTCGACTACACCAAGGGCATCCGGCACCGGATCAAGGCCTACGGGGAGCTCCTGGAGGAGGAGCGGCTGTCGCCGCAGAGCACGACGCTGGTGCAGGTGGCCAGCCCGAGCCGGGAGAACGTCGGGGCGTACCAGACGCTGCGCGACGAGGTCGAGCTGCTGGTCGGCCGCATCAACGGCGACCACGGCCAGGTGGGCCACGCGCCCGTGCAGTACCTGCACCAGTCGTTCCCGATGGAGGAGATGGCCGCGCTGTACCTCGCGGCCGACGTCATGCTGGTCACGGCCCTGCGCGACGGCATGAACCTGGTGGCGAAGGAGTACGTGGCCGCCCGGTCCGACGACCGGGGCGCCCTGGTGCTGTCGGAGTTCACCGGAGCCGCCGACGAGCTGACGGGCGCCGTCCTGGTGAACCCGCACGACATCGAGGGAATGAAGGACGCCATCACCTACGCCGTGCACATGGACGCCCGCGAGTCCCGCAAGCGGATGCGTCGGCTGCGGCGGCGCGTGCTCGGGCACGACGTCGTGGCCTGGTCGGAGGACTTCCTCGCGGCCCTCAACTCGGTGCCCGTGCGAGCCGGCCGTGGCTGAGGACCTCACCGGGGCGCTCACCAAGCTCGCCGCCGACGACACGCAGCGCCCCCTGCTCGTCGCGCTCGACTTCGACGGGACGCTCGCCCCGCTGCAGGACGACCCGTCCGCGTCGCGGATCCTCCCGGCCGGCGTCGACGTGCTCGCGCGGCTCGCGGGGACCGCAGGCGTCGCGCTGGCCCTCGTGTCCGGGCGGTCGATGAACGACCTGCACACGCTCGCGCAGGTGCCCTCGGGCACGTTCCTCATCGGCAGCCACGGCGCCGAGCGCGCCCGCGTCACCACGTGGGGGCTCGACCGCGACGTCGTGCAGCTGACCGACGAGCAGGCGGACCGGCTGGCGTCGCTCGGCGCCGAGGCGGCACGCATCGCCCGCGGGCGTGACGGCGTGTGGGTGGAGACCAAGCCGACCGCCGTGGTCGTGCACACGCGCCTCGCGGAGGAATCCGACGCGCAGCCGGCCGAGCAGGAGGCGATCGCCCTCGGGGAGAAGCTCGGCTCCGGGGTGCTCCACGGAAAGGACGTCGTCGAGATCTCGGTCCTCACGGCCAGCAAGGGCGAGGCGCTGACGGCGCTGCGCGACGAGCTCGCCGCTCCCGTCGTGCTCTACGGGGGCGACGACGTCACCGACGAGCACGCGTTCGCGGCGCTCCGCGCCGACGACGTGACCGTCAAGGTGGGTCCGGGCGAGACCGCGGCACGGTTCCACGTCGACAGCCCCGAGGAGATGGTCGCGGCGCTGGCCGCCCTCGCCGACGCCCTCTGAGCGGACTCCTGGCCGCTTGCAGGACGCAGGCGTAGCGTGCGCCTCATGCCCGGCCGGATGCACGAGGTCGAGCTCGTCGAGGCTGCGGACGAGCCCGCGCGATCCCGGTCGGCCTCGCGGCCCCGCACCTGGACACCGCGGGCCGCGCAGCACGTCGACGTCGAGCTGGACGACGACGTCGACGCCCGCGAGCGCGACGACACCGACCGCCACGTGCTCGCCGCCCGGTCGTGGCTGCGCCGGCACGGCCGCTGGCTGGTCCCCGTCGCTGCCGGGCTCGCCGTCGCGCTCGTCGCCACCCAGGTCACGATGAACCACCGGGAGGCCGTCCGCCTGGCCGCCCTCGCCGCGATCCCGGGGGTCGTGCCGCCGGCCGACGCGTCGATCGACGTGCTGTGGCGGGCCGACGCGCGCCTCGGCGCCGCACTGCGGTCCGGCTCCGTGGTGTCCGGGACGCTCGTCGGCGGAGTCCAGGACGCCAGCGGCGCGCTGTCCCTCGTCGGCCTCGACCCCGACACCGGCGCCCAGGCGTGGAAGACGCCCGTGGGCCTGCCCGACCCGCCGCAGCCGACCGTCGGGACGAGCCCGTCGGTGTGGGTCTCCTGCACCGCCGTCCCGCACGGCGGCACGCCGGTCGCGGCGTGCCTCGGGCAGCTGTACGGCGACGAGGCGGTCGTCGGGGTCCCGGGCTCCTCGGTCTGGGTGCTCGATCCCGCCGACGGCACCGTGCTGTCCCACCGCATCGTGCCGGGGACGACCGGGCTCACCTTCACGCAGGACGACCTCGTCGTCGCGGAGCGGGTCGCCGACGACGGCTCGCCCGCCCCGACGGACGCGTCGTCGGTCCGGTGGGCGGTCACCGCGAGCGACGCCGTCAGCGGGGAGACCGCCTGGACCTGGACCAGCCCGTCGGTCGACGTGCTCGGCCGGGAGGACGGTCCCGCCGGGTCGGGCGCCACCCTGTCCGCCGCCCTGCAGACCGTCGACGACGACATCGTCGTGACCGTCGACGAGCACGCGTGGATCCTCACCACCGACGGGCATCAGCGGCGCGACATCCCCCTCGACCCGGGATCCTGGCTCGGGCCGGCCMGAGCCGGGGTGTTCGTCGAGAACGTGTGGTCGTCCTCCGACCTCTTCCAGGGCACCGTGCTCCTGGCGGACGGCACCGAGATCCCGGTCGACGAGGCGCCCGGCTACCTCGCGGTCGACGACGGCTCGGCGCCGGGGGCGTTCTTCACCGTCGGCTCGGACCAGTCGGGCGCCGACGGTCTCACTGCCCGGTCGGTAGGCAGCGGCACGGTCCTCTGGCACCTGCCCGGGTCGATCGTCGCGGGGCTGCTCCTCGACGGCATCCTGTACGTGGCGATGTCCAACGCGCTCGTCGCCGTCGACGCCACGACCGGCCGCACCCAGTGGCGCACCCCGCTCGACTACCTGCCCCAGCAGCTGTCGACGGACGGTCGCTACCTGCTCGTCCCCGGGCTCGGCGTCACGCTCGACGCGTTCGAGCTGCGCGACGGCGCCCTCGCGTGGCACAAGGACCTGGCGCAGGCGGTCGCGGGCGACCGGGACCCCGTCTTCGTGCAGGGCTTCCAGTCGGGCTGGCACGACCCCCGGCTCTACGTGTGGATGGACAGCGGCGCCGTCGCGGTGCTGGGCTGACCGGACAGCGCCATGAGCCTGCACCCCGGTCATCTGGCACCTGTCGAGCTCGACGAGCCGGATGCGGCCCGCACCGCCGAACCGGGCCTCCTGCCGGCCTGGTTGCGGCGGCACGCGCCCGCCGTCGCCGGGGCGACCGCGCTGCTCGTGCTCGCCCTGCTCGGCGCCCAGTCCGCGCTCGACTCCCGCGAGCGTGAGCGTCTCACCTACCTCGCCGACGTCCCCGGCGTGCTGAGCCCGCTGCACGACCCGCCCGACGCCCTGTGGCGCTGGGCACCGACCGCGGGCACGTTCCTGGCCGGCGACCAGGCCGGCCGGTGGGCCATCGGCGCCCTGTACCACCGAGGCGGGGTCGACCTTCAGGGCACCGACCCCGACACCGGCGACGTCCTGTGGTCCGTGCCGTTCTCGCTCGACGCCGCGCTGCCGCCCGGCGGCCGGTCCGAGCTCCCGTCCGTCTGGGTGCGCTGCTCGGCGGTGGCAGCGCAGACGCCCGTCGCCGTGTGCGCCGCCGAGGTCTCCCCGGTCGGCTCGGTCGGTGCCGCGACGCCGCTGGTGGTGCTCGACCCGACCGACGGCGCGGTGCTCGCGACCCCGGCCGTCGCGGCCGGCTCCCTGTGGTCCACGACCGGGCCGGACCTGGTGGTCGCCACGCCCGTGCCCGACGACGGCGGGGGCGTGCATTGGACGCTCACCGCGACCGACCTCGCCACGGGGGAGCTCGCGTGGCGGCGGACGACGCCGGTCGTGCCGCAGGTCCACGAGGTCCTGGTCGGGGACGTGGCGATCCGGTCCACCCCCGCGCTGACCAGCGACGACGACCGGGTGCTGCTGACCGACAGCGGGCACGCGTGGCTGTTCGGTGCCGACGGCGCACCGCGCGGGGACGTCACCGTCGCCACCGACGGCTGGGCCGCGCTCGCGCGCGCCGACACCCTGGTGTGGACGCCGTGGCAGACCTTCGCCATCCCCGCGGGGATCCTGGTCACCCGGGACGGCACGCGCGTGGCGGTCGGCGAGGGCCCGGCGACCCTGGCCGTCGACGACGGCAGCGCTGCGGGCACCGTGCTGCTCACCGACACCACCGCCGGCACCACCCTCGTCGCCCGCGACGCGACCACCGGCGACGAGCTCTGGCGCACCGACGGCCTCACGTCAGAGCCGCTCCTCGTCGACGGCGCCGTCTACCTGCCGGGGGTGAACGACGTGGCGGCGTTCGACGCGCGGACCGGCCAGCAGCGGTGGCGGGTGGACGTCGGTGGTGTCCCGCTCTTCGTCGGCACCGACGGCACGCACGTCGTCGTCCTCACCCCCGACCGCACCCTGCGCGCGCTCGGCATGGCCGACGGACGGCCCGCGAGCGTCGCCGACGTCGCGACGCTCCTGTCCGACGACCCGGGCGGCGTGTCCGCCGTCAGCGAGTACGCCGGGCGGCTGCTCATCCGGTTCCGCAACGGGACGAGCCTGGTCGTCGGCTGACCCCTGCCCACACGGCGGCGCCTGCGCAGCCCTGCGCCGGACGTGTGCAACGTCACTGCGGAATGTGGTCGGTCCGCACCGGTATGGCATGATGACCGCGGGCGACGGGGGATTCCCTCCTCCAGAACCCGTGTCATCGAGGACACTCTTGACACTCTTCACTACGGATCGTCCGGCACGTACCTGCCGGTGAAGGGATTGATCAGCCATGGCAACGGTCACTTTCGACAAGGCCACCCGGGTCTACCCGGGCACCGAGCGTCCCGCGGTCGACGCGCTCGACCTGCACATCGAGGACGGCGAGTTCCTCGTCCTCGTCGGCCCCTCCGGTTGTGGTAAGTCCACCTCGCTCCGCATGCTCGCGGGCCTCGAGGACGTCAACGCGGGCCGGATCCTCATCGGCGACCGCGACGTCACGGACGTCCAGCCGAAGGACCGCGACATCGCGATGGTCTTCCAGAACTACGCGCTGTACCCGCACATGACGGTCGCCGACAACATGGGCTTCGCGCTCAAGATCGCCGGCACGCCGAAGGCGGAGATCCGCCAGCGCGTCGAGGAGGCTGCCAAGATCCTCGACCTCTCCCAGTACCTCGACCGCAAGCCGAAGGCCCTCTCGGGTGGCCAGCGTCAGCGCGTCGCCATGGGCCGCGCCATCGTGCGTTCGCCCCAGGTGTTCCTCATGGACGAGCCGCTGTCGAACCTCGACGCCAAGCTCCGCGTCCAGACCCGTACGCAGATCGCGTCGCTGCAGCGTCGTCTCGGTGTCACCACCGTCTACGTCACGCACGACCAGACCGAGGCCCTCACCATGGGTGACCGCATCGCGGTCCTCAAGGACGGCCTCCTGCAGCAGGTCGGCACGCCGCGCGACATGTACGACACCCCGGCCAACGTCTTCGTCGCCGGCTTCATCGGCTCGCCGGCCATGAACATCGGCACCTTCCCGGTGCTCGACGGCGTGGCCAACCTGGGCCGCTCCCGCGTCGCCGTGCCGCGCTCGGTCATCGGGCAGTTCACCGACGACGACCGCAACCACATCACGATCGGCTTCCGCCCCGAGTCGGTCGACGTCGTGCCCGAGGGCACGCCGGACGGCGTCCCGATCATCGTCAACATCGTCGAGGAGCTCGGCTCCGACGCGTTCGTCTACGGCTCGCTCACCAACGAGTTCGGCGGTGCCAGCGCCGTGCACTCCGGTGCCGGCGACGCCCAGGTCATCGTGCGCGTCGACCCCCGCCAGGTTCCTGGCAAGGGCGAGACCATCTACATCAAGCTCCGCGAGGGCGAGACGCACCTCTTCCACGCGGGCTCGGGCGAGCGCATCGCCGTCTGACCTCAGCACGTCCGACAGGGCGGTTCCGGCCTCGGCCGGAACCGCCCTGTCGGCTTTCGTCGGACTTCTCCCGACGCGGCCCTGTCACCGTTCTCTGCGAGAATCGACCCCATGAGCCCGACGCCGCAGCGCCTCCAGATCACCGCGGCCTCGCCCGACCCCGCACTCCTCGACCTGCCGTGGCACATCCCGCTCGAGGACTGGCCGGCCGAGACGCTCGCCGCCCTCCCCCGCGGCATCTCGCGGCACATCGTGCGGTTCGCCAAGATGTCGGGCCGGGTCATCGCGGTCAAGGAGATCGGCGAGACCGTGGCCTACCGGGAGTACGAGCTCCTGCGCCAGCTGCGCCGCCTCGACGTGCCGTCGGTCGAGCCGGTCGGCGTCATCACCGGGCGGCGCGACCCGGACGGCGAACCCCTCGAGGCCGTCCTCATCACGCAGCACCTGCAGTTCTCGCTCCCCTACCGCGCGCTGTTCAGCCAGGCGCTGCGCCCCGACACCGCCACGCGCCTCATCGACGCGCTCGCCGTCCTGCTGGTCCGGCTGCACCTGGCGGGCTTCTACTGGGGCGACGTGTCGCTGTCCAACACCCTGTTCCGTCGGGACGCCGAGACGTTCGCCGCGTACCTGGTCGACGCCGAGACGGGCGACCTGCACGACAAGCTCTCCGACGGGCAGCGCGGGTACGACCTCGAGGTCGCGCGCGTGAACATCATCGGCGAGCTCATGGACCTCCAGGCCGGCGAGTTCCTCGAGGAGGACGTCGACGCCGTCGCCATCGGGGACGCCCTGGCCGAGCGGTACGGCGAGCTCTGGCGTGCGCTCACGGAGTCGGAGTCGTTCACGTTCGGCGACCGCTGGCGCGTGCAGGCCCGCATCGACCGGCTCAACGACCTGGGCTTCGACGTCGGCGAGCTCGACATCACCACCGACGTCGACGGCACCAGCGTCCGGATCCAGCCCAAGGTCGTCGACGCCGGGCACCACTCCCGCCGCCTCATGCGGCTGACCGGGCTCGACGTGCAGGAGAACCAGGCACGACGCCTGCTCAACGACCTCGACGAGTTCCGCGCCGCCACCGACCGGCAGCGGGACGACGAGTCGTTCGTCGCGCACGACTGGCTGACCGACATCTTCGAGCCCGCCGTCCGCAGCGTCCCGCGGGACCTGCGCGGCAAGCTCGAGCCCGCGCAGATCTACCACGAGCTGCTGGACCACCGCTGGTTCCTGTCGGAGCAGGCCGGCCACGACGTGCCGATGCAGAAGACCGCCAAGAGCTACGTGAAGAACATCCTGCCCACCCGGCCCGACGAGCAGGCGGTCCTCGGCGTGCAAGCCGGCGAGATCCCGGACACCGACATGATCCCGCGGGTCGACCCGGACCAGATCATCGGCTGACCGTCAGACCGCGCGCTGGCGGGCCACCTCGAACAGGGCGATGCCCGCGGCCACGCCGGCGTTCAGCGACTCGACGGCCGACGCGATCGGGATGGACGCGATGGCGTCGCACTGCTCGCGGACCAGGCGCGACAGGCCCTTGCCCTCCGAGCCGACGACGAGCACGAGCGGGTCGGTCGCGTACGGCAGGTCGGTGATGGTGACGTCGCCGCCCCCGTCCAGGCCGACCACGAACACGCCGGCCGCCTTGAGCCCCTGCAGGGTCCGGACCAGGTTGGTCACGCGGGCCACGGGCACGCGGGCGGCGGCCCCGGCCGACACCTTCCACGCGGACGCCGTCACGCCCGCCGCGCGGCGCTCGGGAACGAGCACGCCGTGCGCGGCGAACGCGCCGGCCGACCGGAGGACCGCGCCGAGGTTGCGGGGGTCGGTGACGCCGTCGAGCGCGACGATCAGCGCGGGCCGGTCGGACTCCGCCGCCGCGTCGAGCAGGTCCTCGTCGTCCGCGTACGCGTACGGGGGCACCTGGATGGCGACGCCCTGGTGCACCGAGCCGTCGGTCAGCCGGTCGAGCTCGGCGCGGCTGACCTCGAGCAGCGGGTAGTTCGAGTTCCCGGCCGCGCTGATGATCTCGCGCGTGCGGTCGTCGGCCTCGAGCCGCGAGGCGATGTACACCGTGGAGACCGGGATCCCCGCGCGCAGCGCCTCGACGACCGAGTTCCGGCCGGAGACGATCTCGTGCGTCGAGCTCTTGCGACCGCCCTTGGACCCGGCGGCGCTGCGGCTCGCCGACGCCTGCTGCCGACCCGACGTGCCCCGGGTCCCGGCGACGGCGCGGCGCTCCGCGGCGATCTTCGCCTTGTGCGCGGGGTGGTACTCGCGGTCCTCGGCCTTGGGCGTCGGGCCCCGGCCCTCGAGGGACCGGCGGTTCTTGCCGCCCGTGCCCGCGCTGGCGGTCTTCTTCGAGCTGCCCTTGCGGACCGCCCCGCGACGCTCTGAGTTTCCGGCCATGTTCAGTTCTCCTGTCTGTGGTCGAGCTGGAGCCACCCGCGAGGGCGCTCAGCTCTCCTCTGCTGTGTCGGTACGCGCGGCCAACGACCAGCGCGCTCCGGAAGGTGAGTCCTCGACGACGACGCCGGCCGCGGCGAGGCGGTCCCGGATCGCGTCGGACGTGGCGAAGTCGCGCGCGGCGCGGGCCTGCGCGCGCGCCTCCAGCTCGGCGGYCACGACGGCCTCGAGAGCCCTGGCGTACCGGGCATCGCCGCCGTGCGCCCGCCACTGCGGACCGCCCGGATCGAGGCCGAGGACGTCGAGCATGGCCCGCAGCACCACCATCGCGTCGCGAGCCTCGGCGAGGTCGCCGCGGGCCAGCGCGGAGTTGCCCGTGCGGAGGTGCTCGTGCACGACCGCGAGCGCGGCCGGGACATTGAGGTCGTCGTCCATCGCGAGGACGAACTCGGGCGGCAGCTCGACGGCCCCCACCTCGGCGTCGTCGGCGACCCCGACCTTCTCCGCGGCGCGCTCGACGAAGCCGGCGAGCCGGTCCCAGGTGGCCTCGGCCTCGCGCAGGGTGTCGTCGGTCCACTCGAGCATCGAGCTGTACTGCACGGCTGTCATGGCGTAGCGCAGGACGGACGCGCGCTCCTTGGCCAGCACCGCCGTGACCAGCAGGCCGTTGCCGAGCGACTTGCTCATCTTGGCGCCGCCCTGCGTGACCCAGCCGTTGTGCAGCCAGTACTGCGCGAACCCGTAGCCTGCGGCGCGCGACTGGGCCTGCTCGTTCTCGTGGTGCGGGAAGCGCAGGTCGAGGCCGCCGCCGTGGATGTCGAAGGTGTCGCCCAGGTAGCGCTGGGCCATCGCGGAGCACTCGAGGTGCCAGCCGGGCCGGCCGCGACCGAACGGGGTCTCCCACGCCGCCGTCCTGGGCTCCCCGGGCTTGGCCGCCTTCCAGAGCGCGAAGTCGCGGGGGTCCCGCTTGGCGTCGTCGTCGACCGTGCCGTCCGGCGCGGGGACCATGTCGTCGACCCGCTGGTTGGTCAGGGCGCCGTACTCCGGGTAGCTGCGGACGTCGAACCACACGTCGCCGGGGCCGGTCGTGTACGCGTGGCCGGTCTCGACCAGCCGGTTCATCAGCTCGACCATCGCCGGGACGTGGCCGGTGGCCCGCGGCTCGTGGCTGGGTGGCAGCACGCCGAGCGCGTCGTACGCGGAGGTGAACGCGCGCTCGTTCGTCGTCGCCCAGCCCCACCACGGCTCGCCGGCGTCGGCAGCCTTGGCCAGGATCTTGTCGTCGATGTCCGTCACGTTGCGCACCAGCGTCACGCGGTGTCCCGTGCGGCGCAGCCAGCGGACGAGCACGTCGAACGCGATGGCCGAGCGGAGGTGCCCGATGTGCGGGGGCGCCTGCACGGTGGCGCCGCACAGGTAGATGCCGACCTCTCCGGGCACGAGCGGGACGAAGTCACGCACCGTCCGGGTCGCGGTGTCGAAGAGGCGCAGGGTCACGCAGCAAGGTTACCGGCGCGCCGCCCTCCCGCCTTTCACACCGCCGAGCCCCCGACCCCCACGCGTCGGGACGCGACCAATCGACCCGCGCAACGTCCGCGCCCTCGCCCCACCTGCGCGGACGTCCCGGGATCGATACCGGACGTCCGCATGATCACGCGCCGGGGCAACCGAATGTGCGGACGCTGCGGGGGCTGAAGCCAGGACGTCCGCGGGATCGCGCGTCGGGGCGACCGAATGTGCGGACGCTGCGGGACCGGCAGCGGTCCGGGGTCAGCCGAAGGTGCGGTGCTCGCCGCGGTACGTGGGGACCGTGCTCTCGACGGTGGTGCCGCGCACCAGGTGGACCTGCTCGAAGCGCTCCATGACCTCGCCGGACTTGGCGTGCCGGAACCAGACCCGGTCGCCGACGCGCAGGTCGGCGTCGCCCGAGAGCCGCATCGGCGTCTGCACCTCGCCGGCACCCTCGCGGCTGGTCAGCGCCAGCCCGGCGGGCCAGACGGGGCGCGGCTGGCGGGACTTCTTCGCGGGCCCGGAGGCGATGTACCCGCCGCCGAACGCGGTGGCGAACCCGGGACCGGGAATCCGGACGACGTCGAGCCCGAAGAACGCGGCGGGCCGGGGGGTGAACGCGCGGTAGGCGTCGAAGAGCGTGGGCACGAACAGGCCCGAGCCGGCCGTGACCTCCGTGACGACGGGATCGGCGGCGCTGGACTCCACGGAGCCGGAGCCGCCCGAGTTCACCAGTGTCAGGGGGTGGCCGGCGGCGGCCTCGACGGCGGCGACGACCGCGGCGCGGCGGGTGGCCAGGTCCGAGATCGACAGGCGCTTCACGGCGCGGACGGCGGGCGACGAGTCGGGCAGGCCGGCCACCTGGGCCTCGTAGAACATGACGCCGACGACGTCGACGCCGGACCGCGCGGCGATGAAGGCGGCGAGCGCCCCGGCGTCGGACGCGGAGTGCACGGGCGAGCGGCGCACCCCCAGGTGCGCGGCGATCGGCCCGAACCGGACCTTGAGAGAGGCGTCGACGTCGATGCACAGGCGCAGCGTGGCGCCGTGGGCCTGCGCGGCGCGGGCGGCGAGCTCGACCTGCGCGACGTCGTCGACCATCAGCGTGACGGCCGCGGCGGCGACGGGGTCGGCCGCGAGGGCGTCGAGGGCACCGGTGTCGACGGTCGGGTAGCCCAGCAGGATGTCGTCGACACCCTGTCCGACCAGCCAGAGCGCCTCGCGCAGCGAGTACCCCATGACACCGGCGAACCCGGGCTGCGCGAGCACCCGGTCGAGCACGTGCCGCACGCGGACGGACTTGCTGGCCACGCGGATCGGGGTCCCGGCGGCGCGCCGCACGAGGTCGGCGGCATTGGCGTCGAGGGCGTCGAGGTCCACGACGGCGAGCGGCGCGGAAAGGCCGTGCGTCGCCTCGTCGAGGCGATCGCCGAGGGTCGGGCTCATGCATCAGCTCCAGCGGTCAGGGAAGCCTCGTGGTGCCTCACGACGCCGAAGCGGCCGGCGAAGACCGCCACGGCGATCGCGAGGACGGCCGGGACCGCGAAGCCCCAGCGGAGGTTGGACTGGCTGCCGATCACGCCGACGAACACGCCGCCGAGGACCGCACCCACGTAGTTGAAGCCGTTGAGGCGGGCGACGACCGCGTCCGCGTGCCCGGGCGCCAGCTCCCCGGCGGCCGAGAAGCACAGCGGCGCGATCAGGCCGAGGCCCGCGCCCGCGACGGCGAAGCCGAGCACGGCCTGCTCGGGCGCCTGGCTGGTGATGACGAGGAGCAGCCCGGCGGCACCGACCAGCGACGCGACGCGCACCACGGCCGCCCGGCCCCAGCGGCGGACGCACGGGTCGCCGGCGAGGCGCGAGACGAGGGTCATGGCGAGGTAGGCGGCGTACCCGAGCTTGGTGATGGTCCCGGCCGTGTCCAGCACCTCGTGCATGAAGATCGGGCTCCACGTCGAGATCGCCTGGTCGTTGACGTAGTACGCCACGACGCCGAGGCCGAGGAGCAGCAGCGGCGCCCACGGGATGACGGGCTTGACGGGGTCGATGCGCGGCTCGGCGGGCGTGGCGACCTCGTCGGCAGTGGCGAACCTCTCGCGCCACGAACCGCGCCAGACGACGACCGAGGTCAGGGCGGCGACGACGGTGCCGAGCAGCAGCGTGAGCGCGACGGGCTCCGTGGGGACGCGCCCGGTCGAGACGGCGATCAGGACCGTGCCGACGATGCCGCCGACCGACCACGAGGCGTAGAAGCTGGTGAGCAGCGACTTGCCGTAGACGCCCTGGACGGCCACCGCCTGCATGTTGGTGCCCGCGTCGACCATGCCGAGGCCTATGCCGTACACCGCGAAGCCGCAGCACAGCAGGGCGAACGCGGGCGCGACTGCCACGACGACGACGGCGGAGGCGACCACCAGCAGCCCGGTGCCGAGGACCGCACGGCTGCCCCCGGGGGTGCGCGCGATCCGGTCGGCGACGAGCGTGCCCACGCCGGCCATGACGCAGACGCCGAGGATGACCGCCGAGATGGCGAGGTCGTCGATGCCGTAACGGTCCTTGAACGAGTCGAGGCTCGTGAGGATCATCGCGAAGACGAAGCCCTGGGCGGCGAACCCGAGAGAGCCGGCGACGCGGGCGCGCCGGGCCACGGCCGAGACGGGCGCCGCCGGCGCCGGGGTCGTGGTCCCGCTCACGCGGACGTCGTCGGTGCGGGCTCGAGCTCGTCGTCCGGCGCGAGCGCGGCCGGGACGGCCATGGTGGCGAGGAACTTGCCGAAGCCCTGCAGACCCGTGCGGGCGGTCTCGGAGTCGCCGTCCACCAGCCAGGCGAGCGAGAAGCCGTCGATGACCGCGACGACCGACCGGGCGAGCGTGCCGCGCGGCACCGACCACCCGACGTGGGCAGACCTCTCGACCAGGTCCAGCACCTGCTCGGCCGCGGCCCACTGGCCGCGGTACTGCTCGATGGCGACCTGGTTCAGCTCGGGGTGCCGCAGCGAGGAGGTGGTGAGCTCGTAGGACAGCAGCTGGGGACCGCGCGACTCCTTGATACCGGCCCAGAGCGCGTCGATGACGCTCTCGATGACGCCCTCGGTGTCTGCCGCGTCCTGGGGGATCTCGCCCAGGCTCCGCTCGAGGTTGGCCGAGGTGATGGCGTGGGCCATCGCGCGCAGCAGCTCGTCCTTGTCCTGGAAGCAGTAGTGCACGACCCCCAGCGACACGCCCGCCTCCGCGGCGACGGCGCGCACGGTGGCAGCGTCGATGCCGTCGCGGCTCGCGACGGCGAGCGCAGCCTCGATCAGCTGCTCGCGCCTCTCGGCCACAGGCAAGCGGTTCATGAAGGGTCCCCTCCCTCGTGCGACGGCCCCACCGGTACGGCACACACCTGGTGAGAGAGGCCGACGCGTCCCCCTAGAGCACAGTTCAATATCGATAGTCACGATAGTCAAGGACTTGGCGCACTTGACTTGGACAGATGACCAGTAAGACCCTCTGTTGTATGGGATCACTGCCGGCAGCCGGCGCCTGGCAGAACTGGGCACGCACCGCGAGCGCGACGCCGCAGCGCGTGCTGCACCCCCGCGACCTGGACGAACTGGTCGCAACTGTACGAAAAGGGGCGGCCGACGGGTTGTGCGTCCGCGCAGTGGGCGGCGGGMACAGTTTCACCCCGGTGGCGGTCACCGACGGGGTGCACCTGCGGCTCGACGCGCTGGACGCGTTCGAGCGTGTCGCGCCCCAGACCGACGGCACGACGCACGTCACGGTCGGTGCTGGGATCAAGCTCCACGCCCTCAACGCGGGGCTGGCCGAGCGCGGCCTGGCCATGCGCAACCTCGGCGACATCGACAAGCAGTCGATCGCCGGCGCGATCTCGACCGGCACGCACGGCACCGGTGCTCGGCTCGGCGGGCTGGCCACGCAGGTGGTCGGCGCGCGCCTGGTGACCGCGACAGGCGACGTCGTGGAGACCTCCCCCACGCAGCAGCCGGAGCTGTTCGAGCTCGCGCGGCTGGGCCTCGGCAGCGTCGGTGTGCTCGCCGCGGTGACGCTCGAGGTGGTGCCGGCCTACCGCCTGGAGGCCCGCGAGGAGCCGTGGCCCCTGGATGCCGTGCTCGAGCAGCTCGACGGCCCGGACGGGCTCGTCGAGGGCAACGACCACTTCGAGTTCTACTGGTTCCCGCACACGCGCCGGGCGCTGACCAAGCGGAACAACCGGGTGGGCGACGACGTCGTGCGGCCCCTGCACCCGGTCCGCGGGTGGGTCGACGACGAGCTGCTGTCCAACGCGGTCTTCTCGTTCACCAACGGTGTCGCCACCCTGATGCCCTCGACCACCGCCTCGATCAACGGGCTTGCCGCCCGGGCGCTGAGCTCGCGCCGCTACACGGCACCCTCCGCCGAGGTCTTCGTCTCGCCGCGCCGGGTGAAGTTCCGCGAGATGGAGTACGCCGTCCCGCGCGACCGGCTGCGCGAGGTGCTGCACGAGGTCGACACCTGGATCGAGTCGACGGGCGAGCGCGTGCCGTTCCCCGTCGAGGTCCGGTTCGCGGCTGCCGACGACCTCTGGCTGTCGACGGCGCACGGCCGGGACACCGCCTACGTCGCCGTGCACCAGTACGTCCGGCTGCCGTACGCGCGGTACTTCGCCGCCGTCGAGCGGATCGTCGCGCAGGTGGCCGGGCGACCGCACTGGGGCAAGATGCACTGGCTCGAGGCCGAGCAGCTCGGAGCGCTCTACCCGCGCTTCGCCGACGCCCAGCGCGTCCGGGCACAGGCCGACCCCGAGGGCGTCTTCAGCAACCCGTACCTCGACCGGCTGCTGGGCCCCGGGGAACGCCGCGCGGCGTAGCTTCGCGCGGGTGTTCAACCAGCGGCGTAGCTTCGCGCGGGTGTTCAACCAGCGGCGTAGCTTCGCGCGGGGTGCTCAACCAGCGGCGTAGCTTCGCGCGGGTGTTCAACCAGCGGCGTCGCTCCTAGCGCCGCGCGACCGTCGACCCGCGGATCACCAGCCGCCCCGCCACGTACTCCGTGCCGGACCCGATGTCGACGCCGTCCAGGGCGGCGAACACCCGCTGCGCGGCCGTTCGTCCGAGCTGCTGCAGGTTGGCGTCGATGCTGGTCAGCTCCGGGCGGGCGTTGGTGGTCAGCACCTCCCAGTTGTCGAACCCCATGACCGCCAGGTCGCCCGGGACGGAGCGGTTCAGGTCGCGCGCCGTGTCCAGCGCGCCGCGGGCGATCTGGTCGGAGCCGCAGAGCACGGCGTCGACGTCCGGGTGCCGGGCGAGCAGCATCGCGGCGGCGTCTCGACCCCACCGCTCGGACCACTCGCTGTACATGACGTCCCCGACCAGCTCGAGGCCCGCCGCCTTGAGGCCGGCGGCGACCCCGTCCGCGCGGTCACGGGCCGCCGCGTAGGCGTGCTCACCGGTGATGTGCGCGATGCGGGTGCGACCGCAGGCGACCAGGTGCTCGACGGCGATCCGGCCGGCCGTGACGTTGTCGGGCGTGATGGACAGGTCCGAGGCGTCGTCGGACGGCGCGTAGGCGTAGACGACCGGCACGGGGATGTCGTGCCCGAGCGACGGGCGCGGGTCGGTCTGCCGACCCACGACGATCAGGCCGTCGACGCGTCGGCTCAGCAGGGCCCTGAGGTGGTACTGCTCGCGGATCGTGTCGCCGCGCGCGTCGCAGAGGAACACGTTGACCTGCCCCGCCCCGAACGCGTCCTCGGCGCCCATGAGGATGGGGATGACGAACCGGCCCTCGAGGTCGCTGGTGAGCAGGCCGACGGTGCCGGTCCGGCCGGCGAGCAGGCCGCGGGCGAGCGGGTTGGGGCTGAACGAGAGGCGGTCCGCGGCCTCGATCACGCGCTGCCGGGTGGTGTCCTTGACCTGGTCGCGCCCGTTGAGGGCCTTGGACGCCGTGGCCACGGAGACGCCGGCGAGGCGCGCGACGTCGGTGAGCGTCACAGCGCGAGCGGGCTCGGTGCGTGCCACGGGCGTCCCTCCCTGCGTGCGACTCGGGCGTGCGGCGACGTCGGCGTCGCGGTTCGTGATCGAACTGTAACCGCCCGCACCCGTTGACGCGCCACCCGTCACCGAACTATCTTCAGAAAACCTTTTCGGTGAGTTTCGGAACGACCGGCGCGCCGCCGCGCCCGCACAGATGCGCACGTCCAGGCTCTGTGCGGCCGACGAGAACGCGTCCGCTCAGCGCTACCACTGCTCGCCAACCGATAAGGGTTTCGCCCCATGAACCCCGGGGTGCCGACGACGGCACCCGCTCGACGAAGAGCACGAGGAGAACCCCATGAGGATCACCCGCACCCGGTCGGCAGGCACCCGCCTGGCCGCCGGGGTCGTGACGGCCGGCCTGCTGGTCGGCCTCGCGGCATGCAGCAGCGCGAACGACGACAGCAGCACGGACGGCAGCACGGCCGACGTCACGGCCGGCACCGACGGCACCGACGACGGCACCAAGCTCACCCTGTGGACCCGCGCGCCGCTGGAGAAGCAGGCCAAGCTGCTCGTCGCGGCGTACAACGACTCGCACAAGAACCAGGTCGAGCTGACCGTCGTCCCCAACGACGACTACGTCGCCAAGGTCGGCGCCGCGGCCGGTTCCGACGGGCTGCCCGACCTGTTCGCGGCGGACATCGTCTACGTCCCGAACTGGGTGAAGCAGGGACTGTTCCAGGACCTCACCGCGCAGATCGACGCGCTGCCGTACAAGGACGCCATCAACAAGGGCCACCTCGCGGCCGGCACCGCGGACGGCAAGGAGCACGTGCTGCCGTTCGTGCTCGACCTGTCGATGCTGTTCTGGAACAAGGACCTCTACAAGGAGGCCGGGCTCGACCCCGAGACGCCCCCGGCCAACATGACCGAGTACGTGGCCAACGCCAAGGCGATCCAGGCGCTGAACAAGCCGGACACCTACGGCACCGCGACCGGCCTCAACTGCGGCGGCTGCCTGGTGTTCACCTGGTTCCCCTCGGTCTGGGCCGACGGCGAGCAGGTGATGAACGAGGACGGCACCGAGTCGCTGCTCAACAGCGACACGGCCAAGGAGATCTACGGCGACTGGAAGGACATGTGGGACTCGGGCGCCGTGCTCCCGTCGTCCAAGGACGAGGCCGGCCCCACGTGGACCGCGGGCTTCACCGAGGGCAAGGTCGGCCAGATGTTCTACCCCGCGACGCTGCTCTCCTCCACCACGGGCTTCGACGTCGGCGTGGCCGGCATTCCCGGGCCCAAGGGCGGCGCCTCGACGTTCGTCGGCGGTGACGGCATCGGCGTCTCGAAGGACTCCAAGAACGCCGCGCAGGCCTGGAACTTCCTGTCGTGGATGATGTCCGAGGACGCCCAGGTGGGCGTGCTGGCCAAGGACAACGACGTCGTGTCGCGCAGCGACCTGGCGGACAACCAGTACTCCTCCCAGGACCCGCGCCTCATCACGATCAACGAGGTGGCCGGCAAGGGCGACACCCCCGTCGCGCTCAACTTCCAGCAGGCGTTCAACGCGCCGAGCAGCCCCTGGCTGACGCTGGTGCGCAACGCGGTGCTGGGCGACGGCAGCTCGGTCGACGCGGACAACGACGAGATCACCGCGGTCCTCGGTCAGTAGTCCGCTCGACCCGCTCGGTCGGTGGGTGTCGGAGGGCACGACGACACCCACCGGCCGGGCCGGCACGCCCCCGGCTCCACACGAGAGGCCTTCCCCATGACCGTCCAGACGGCCACCCCACCCCGGGCGGCGACCCCGCCCACCCGGCGCCGCAGGAACGGCGCCCGCCTGCGCGGCTGGGCCTACGCGTCGCCCACCGCGCTGTTCGTCCTCGTCCTGTTCGTGGTCCCGCTCGGTCTCGTCTTCCGGATGAGCGCCTCGAAGTGGCCGCTGCTGGCGGGCGACCAGGGGATCAACTTCCCCGACAACTACACCAACGCCGTGCAGAACCGGTTCTTCGTCGACTCGGTGCTGTTCACCCTGAAGTACACGGTCCTGGCGACCATCCTGCTCATCGCGCTGGGCCTGGGGCTCGCGCTGCTGGTGCAGGAGTCCACGCGCTGGAAGGGGTTCCTGCGCACGTCGTTCCTGGTGCCCAGCGCCCTGGGCCTCGCGTCGGCGTCGCTGCTCTTCTACGTCCTGTACTCGCCGCTGGCCGGCCCGCTGGCGCCCTTCATGGAGCGCATGGGCTGGAGCTTCCTCGGCACGCCCAACGCGGCGCTGGCGTCGACCCTCTTCCTCATCGTGTGGCGGTACGCCGGCTTCTACATGCTGCTCATGCTGGTGGGCCTGCAGGCGATCCCCAGCGACATCTACGAGGCCGCCCGGATGGACGGTGCCAACCGGTGGAACACCTTCAGCCGGATCACGATCCCGCTGCTCAAGCCCACCCTCGCGCTCACCACGATCCTGTGCGTCACCGGCTCGCTGCTGGCGTTCGAGCAGTTCTACATCCTCACCAAGGGCGGCCCCGACAACAGCACCATCACCGTGGTGCAGCTCATCTACTCGGTGGCGTTCCAGGGCCAGAACGACCTCGGCGTCGCCGCGGCGCTCTCGGTCATCGTGCTGGCCGCGCTCGTGGTCATCAACGTCGTCCAGCTGCGCGCCTTCCGCGGCTCGAACGAGAGCTGAGAGGCCGACGATGACCATCGCAGGAGTACGCAACCACCCCGATGCCGAGCTCCCGCTCGAGCCCGTCACGAGGACCGCACCGCCGACGACGATCGGTGGCCTGGCCCTGCGCACCCCCTTCTGGGTGTTCTCCGGCGCCATCGCGGTGATCTTCCTGTTCCCGCTGGTGTGGACCGCGATCTCGTCGGTCTCCCCGCACCCGGGGACCGGGCAGGTCGACGGCTGGGGCCTCGGCAACTACGTCACGCTCGCGCACTACCAGGCGGGCATCTGGCAGTACCTCGCCAACTCGGTGTTCGTCTCCGGGCTGTGCGTCGTGCTCACGCTCGCCATCTCGACGCTGGGCGGGTACGCGTTCGCGCGGTTCCGCTTCCCGGGCCGCAACGCGCTCTTCATGCTCACGCTGGCCATCCTCATGGTCCCGTACGCGACGCTGCTGATCCCGCTCTACGTGCTGCTCAACACGATCGGGCTGCAGAACTCGCTGGTCGGCGTCGCGCTCGTGCTCACCATGTTCCAGCTGCCGTTCTCGACGTTCATGATGCGGATCTCGTTCGAGTCGATCCCCCGTGAGCTGGACGAGGCCGCCATGGTCGACGGCTGCTCGTCGTTCTCGGCGCTGTGGCGGGTGCTGCTGCCGGCCGTCAAGCCGGGGCTGATCACCGTCGGCCTGTTCGCCTTCCTCGCGGCGTGGAACGACTTCTTTGCGCCCCTGATCCTCATCAACGACTCGAACAAGCTGACCCTCCCGCTCGCGGTGGCGAACCTGCGGGTCCAGGTGCAGGGCGTCGTCGACTACGGCGCCACCGAGGCCGGCGTGGTCGTCCTCGCCGTCCCCTGCATCGTCCTTTTCCTCCTGCTCCAACGACACTACGTGCGCGGCTTCATGTCGGGTGCGCTCAAGGGATGACCACCATGACGACCACACGAGCGACGCCGGTCGCCCCCTCGCGCGGCGCGCTGCGCCCCCTCGGCCTCCACGAGGTCCAGATCACGGGAGGCTTCTGGGCCGACCGGCAAGCCGTCAACGGCAACGCGAGCCTGGCCCACATCGAGCACTGGATGGAGCGCGAGGGCTGGATCGGCAACTTCGACGCCGCCGCGGACGGCACACTGTCCGGGCAGCCGGACAAGCACAGCGGCCGCGAGTTCTCCGACTCGGAGGTCTACAAGCTGCTCGAGGCCATGGCGTGGGAGATCGGCCGCGCCGGGGACGCCACGCTGGAGGCCCGCTTCCGCGCCCTGGTCGCCCGGATCGCCGCCGCGCAGGAGCCGGACGGCTACCTCAACACGAACTTCGGCCGGCCGGGCCAGCGCCCGCGGTACTCCGACCTGGAGTGGGGCCACGAGCTGTACTGCTACGGCCACCTGTTCCAGGCGGCGGTGGCCCGGGCACGCACGCGTCCCGACGCCGACGACGGCCTGCTCGCCGTGGCCCGGCGCGCCGCCGACCACGTGGTCGCCACGTTCGGTCCCGACGGCATCGCCTCGGTCTGCGGGCACCCGGAGATCGAGCCGGCGCTCGCCGAGCTGGGCCGCCTGACCGGCGAGCAGGCGTACGTCGACCAGGCCGCGCTGTTCGTCGAGCGCCGCGGCACCGGCACCCTGGCCGACATCGACCTGGGCCGCGACTACTTCCAGGACGACGTGCCGGTCCGGAAGGCGACCGTGCTGCGCGGGCACGCGGTGCGGGCCAACTACCTCGCGGCCGGCGCCGTCGACGTGGCCGTGGAGACCGACGACACCGAGCTGCTTGCCGCCCTGACCTCCCAGTGGGAGACCACGGTCGCGCGCCGCACCTACGTCACCGGCGGGCAGGGGTCGCACCACGAGGGCGAGTCCTTCGGCGACGACTACGAGCTTCCGCCGGACCGCGCCTACTCGGAGACCTGCGCGGGCATCGGCTCCGTGATGTTCTCCTGGCGCCTGCTGCTCGCTCAGGGCCTGCCGCGGTATGCCGACCTGGTCGAGCGCACGCTCTACAACGTCGTCGCCACGTCGCCCTCGGCCGAGGGGACCGCGTTCTACTACACGAACACGCTGCACCAGCGCGTGCCGGGCACGGTCCCGCCGACGGACGTCGCGAGCCCCCGGGCCTCGTCGTCGTTGCGAGCACCGTGGTTCGCCGTGTCGTGCTGCCCGCCCAACGTCGCCCGCACCCTGGCCAGCCTGGCCGCCTACGTCGCGACCACGGACGACGACGGGCTGCAGCTGCACCAGTACGCCCCGGCGCGCATCCGCACCTCGCTGCCCGACGGCCGCCGCATCGAGCTGGACGTCGCGACGGAATACCCGCGCGACGGCGTCGTCCGGGTGACGGTGGCGACCACCGAGGACCGCCCGTGGACGCTGAGCCTGCGGGTGCCCGCCTGGGCGCAGGGCGCCACCCTGGTGACCCCCGACGGGGAGCAGCCCGCTGCGACCGGGACGGTGCACGTTCGCCGGGCGTTCGCGGCGGGCGACGTGGTCGAGCTGCGGCTGCCGGTGGCGCCGCGCGTGTCGAGCGCCGACCCGCGCATCGACGCGGTCCGCGGCTGCGTCGTCGTGGAGCGCGGACCCGAGGTCCTCTGCGTCGAGTCCGTCGACGCCGGCCGGGACGTCGGTGACCTGCGGCTCGACCTGGACGCCGGGCTGCACGAGGTCGACGGGCAGGTGCTGGCGACGCTGGTCTCCGGCAGCGTCGCCGACGACGCCTGGCCGTACGGTCCGGCGGCCGAGCGACCGGTCGAGGGCACCGCCTCGGTGCCCCTGATCCCGTACCACGACTGGGCACAGAGAGGTCCGTCGACGATGCGGGTGTGGATCCCTAAGGGGTGAACGCACCGACCGGAGGCGGCCGTGCTCTGGTCTTGCGCCCGGCGACAGGTGCAGAGTGTGCCGGTGGCACTCACCAGCAGGGCGGTCGTCGCGAGCGCGTACGGCGGACCGGAAGTCCTTCGCCTGATCGACGTCGATCCGGGCGAGCCCGGGCCGGGCAACGTGCTGATCGACGTCAGGGCGGCCGGGGTCAACCCGACCGACTGGAAGGGCTACGCGGCCCGTGACGGCGCGGACCCCGCCCGGCTGCCGCTCCGGTTGGGCTACGAGGTGTCGGGCGTCGTGAGCGCCGTCGGTCCCTCGGTTCGGTGGCTGACCCCCGGCGACGAGGTGATTGCGTGGCGGGTCTCGGGCGGCTACGCGGACCGCATCGTCGTCTCGGAGCAGGTGACCGTCCGCCGGCCCTCGAACCTCGACTGGCCCGCGGCGGCCGGCCTTCTGCTCACCGGCACCACCGCGGTGCACACCCTCAGCGCGACGGGCACCCACGACGACGACGTCGTGCTGGTGCACGGCGGCTCGGGAGGCGTGGGCCGCATGGTGGTCCAGCTCGCCGTGCTGCGGGGGGCGCGGGTCATCGCGACGGCGTCCACCTGGCACCACGACGACCTGCGCAGCCTCGGCGCGGTCCCGGTGGCCTACGGCGAGGGCCTGCTCGACCGCATCGCCGACGCCGTCCAGTCGACGGGGCCGGTCACCGTCGCCATCGACACCGTGGGCACGGACGAGGCGCTCGACACCTCGGTGGCCCTGGTGGCCGACCGGCAGCGGGTCGCCACGATCGCCGGTTTCCGCCGCGCAGGCGACCTGGGGATCAAGGCGCTCGGGGGCGGGCCGGGCGCGGACCCCGGGACCGCGATCCGCGAGGCAGCCCGCGCGCAGCTGGCCGAGCTGGCGTCGGACGGCTCCCTGAACGTCCGGGTGGCGCAGACCTATCCCCTGTCGGAGGTGGCCCAGGCGCACCGCGACGGTCAGGCGGGGCACTCCGCAGGCAAGCTGGTGCTCATCCCGTAGCCCGTCAGAAGGGCAGCGGCGGGGGCGTCTCCGTGATCTCGCGGCGGTGCTGCTCGTCCAGCCCGCGCAGCCCGGCGCTGGTCGCCTCGAGGACCTCCAGGGGGACGCGGACCCTCATCCGGGCCGCCTGGACCCCGTTGTCGCGGTGAGGCAGCGGGGGGTGCTGGAGCGCTCTCACGACCGGGAGCCTCTCGGTCTGTGCCTCCGACGACTGTGTCACGCCGGGGACGGTACCTGCCCACGGCAACCGGACGCCAGCCCAGAATTCGGACACGCCGCTGGCCTGCGGCCACGCGGGACGCCGGCCCCGCCGGTATCAGGTAGTACCGATCTCCGTGGAAAGCGCGCGCAGCTCGTCGAGCACCCGCCGGACCACCAGGCGCTCGGCGCGGTCCCGCCGCAGCAGCGCGTCGATCCGCCGGCCGGCGCGCACGCCCGCCAGCGGCACCAGGCGCACGTGCGCGCCCCCGCCGAACGTGTAGCGGGGCAGCAGGGACACCCCGTGCCCCGCGGCGACGAGCGCCTCGACCACGTGGAAGTCGTTGACCCGGTGCACGATCTGGGGGTTGCCGGCGACCGCACCCAGCACGGTCGCCACCGGGAACCCCTCGCGGACCGCGATCCACGGCAGGTCCCGCAGGTCCTCGGGGCGCACGTCCGCCCGGTCGGCCAGCGGGTGGTCGAGCGGGACTGCGACATCGAGCGGCTCGCGCAGCAGCGGCACCACGCGGACGGCGTCGCCACCCGCCCAGCCGACCCCGCCGTCGGGCCGGTGCGCGACGACCACGTCCATCCGGTCGGTGAGGGCGACGAAGTCGTCCTGGGCGACGTCCTCGTCGGTGCACTCCAGCGTGATCCCGCCGATCGCCGCCACCCGCGTGAGCAGTGCCGGGAGCAGCAGCTGCGCGCCGCTCTGGAACGCGGATACCCGCACGACGCCCTGGGGCCGCGCGAGGAACTCGTCGCACGCGGCCCGCGCCCGCTCGAGCGCCACGGCGACGTCGACCGCGGCGGCGGCGAGTGCCTCGCCCGCCGGGGTGAGCCGCAGCCCTCGCCCGACGCGCTCGGTCAGCGGCACGCCGACCTCGCGCTGCAGCTGGGCCACCTGCTGGGACACGGCCGACGGGGTCAGGTGCCGCACGGCCGCCGCGGCCGTGATGCCGCCCTGCGAGCCGACCGCGCGGAGCGTCTCGAGCGCGCGAGGATCCATGCAGCGACGCTACATCGTCACACCAGATTCTTTCGCTGGTGCTGCACGGATGTCGGGCCGCATGCTCGCACCATGCCCGCCCGCGACCGCCTGCTCGCCGCACTCGTCGCCGTCTGCTGGGGACTCAACTTCCCCGCGATCCACCTGTCGCTGGGGCAGTTCCCGCCGTTCTTCCTGGTGGCCCTCCGGTTCGCGCTCATCGCGGTCCCCACGCTCCTGCTGGTCCCCCGGCCGACCGCGCCGTGGCGCTGGATCGCGCTGTACGGGTTCGGCTTCGGGGTGCTGCAGTTCGTGTTCCTCTACCTCGCGATGTCGTCCGGGATGCCGACGGGTCTTGCGTCCCTGGTCCTGCAGTCGTCGGCGCCGTTCACCGTGGTGCTGGCGGGCGTGTTCCTGCGCGAGCGGATCACGGCCCGGCAGGGCGCGGGGATCCTGCTCGCGGTCGCAGGACTGGGCGGCATCGCGGCGCACCGGGCCGGTCTCGCGGGCGGCGCGACGCTGGTCCCGGTCCTGCTCACGCTGTGCGGGGGGCTCGGCTGGGCGGTCGGGAACCTGGGCAACCGCCGCGCGGTCCAGGCGCAGCCGGGCGAGCCGTTCAGGCTGATGCTCTGGATGTCGGTCGTGCCGCCGGTTCCGATGCTGGCCTTGTCCCTGACGGTCGAGGGACCCGACCGCATCGCCGCGTCGTTCCAGGACCTCGGCAGCGCGCAGGGGCTGCTCGCGATCGGCGGGCTGCTGTTCACGGTGGTCGTCGCGACCCTCGTCGGCTCGGGGCTGTGGACCACGCTCATGGGCCGGCACCCGTCCAGCACCGTGGCGCCGTTCTCGATGCTCGTGCCGGTGGTCGGCATCGGCGCCTCGTGGCTGCTGCTGCGGGAGCGCACGTCGACCGCCGAGCTCGCCTGGGGTGCGCTGGTGGTCGCCGGGGTGCTGTTGGGCAGCACGCGAGGGCGCCCGCGCCCGACTCAGCCAGTGACGACCAGTGCCGTGGCGATCGCCGCGACGCCCTCGCCGCGGCCGGTGAGCCCAAGGCCGTCGGTCGTGGTCGCCGAGACGCTCACGGGGGCGCCCACGGCGTCCGAGAGGGCGGCCTCGGCCTCCGCGCGCCGCTGACCGACCTTCGGCCGGTTCCCGATCACCTGGACCGCCACGTTGCCGATGTCGAAGCCGGCCGCGCGGACCCGCCGGGCGGCCTCGGCCAGCAGCGTGGCGCCCGCGGCACCGGCCCACTGCGGCTCCGACGTGCCGAAGTTCGACCCCAGGTCGCCCAGCCCCGCGGCCGACAGCAGCGCGTCGGCCGCGGCGTGCGCGGCGACGTCGGCGTCGGAGTGCCCGGCCAGCGGCCGCTCCCCCGGCCACGCGAGGCCCGCGAGGTGCAGGACGGCGCCGGGCGCGGGCTCGGGCTCGTAGGCGTGCACGTCGACGCCGATCCCGGTGCGTGGCAGCGGGCTCACTCGTCGACCTCCGTCGGCAGCGCGGCGACCGCGAGGTCCCGGGCGGTGGTGATCTTCGCGGCGCGCTCGTCGCCGGCCACCACCCAGACGGGCTCGCCCAGCCGCTCGACCAGGCCGGCGTCGTCGGAGGCCGCCAGGGCCTCGTCGTGGGCGTCCACCGCGCCCTGCGCGTGCGCGCGCAGCAGCAGGTCACGGTCGAACCCCTGAGGCGTCTGGATGGCACGCAGCTCGGTCCGGGGGACGGTCTCGAGCACGGGCTCGACCGCGACACCCCGGTGCGGGGCGACGCGCTTGATCGTGTCGGTCACGGGGACCCCGGGGACCACGGCGGGGTGGCCGTCGCGCACGGCGTCGACCACGCGCGCGATCAGCGACGGTGGCGCGAGCGGGCGGGCCGCGTCGTGCACGAGCACGACGTCGACGTCCGCGCCGCGGGGGTCGGCGACCAGCGCCGCCAGGCCGGCCGCGACCGAGGCCTGCCGGGTCGCACCTCCGGCGACGACCAGCAGCGCGACGGCGTCATGCTCGTCGGCAAGAGCCGACAGCTCGAGGTGGATCGCCTCGAGGTGGAAGGCGGGCGCGGTCACCACCAGCACCCGGACGCGCTCGTCGCCCGCCGCGCGTGCCGCCAGCAGGTTGCCGGCGGCGTGCGCGACGAGCGACTGACCTTCCAGAGGCACGAGTGCCTTCGGGAGGGAATGACCGAGCCTGCTGCCGCTCCCGGCGGCAGTCAGGACTGCAGCGACGCTCACCTGGTCGGTGGGGTCAGGACGCGAGAACCTCGTCGAGGATCGCTTCGGCCTTCTCCTCTTCGGTGTGCTCGGCGAGTGCGAGCTCCGAGACGAGGATCTGGCGGGCCTTGGCGAGCATGCGCTTCTCGCCCGCAGACAGGCCGCGGTCGGCGTCGCGGCGGGAGAGGTCGCGGACGACCTCGGCCACCTTGATGACGTCGCCCGACGCGAGCTTCTCGAGGTTCGCCTTGTAGCGACGCGACCAGTTGGTCGGCTCCTCGGTGTACGGCGCACGGAGAACCTCGAACACCTTGTCGAGACCTTCCTGACCGACGACGTCGCGCACGCCCACCAGGTCGACGTTCTCAGCCGGGACCTCGATGGTGAGATCTCCCTGAGCGACCTTGAGCTTGAGGTAGAGCTTGTCCTCTCCGCGGATGGTTCTGGTCTTGATCTCTTCGATCAATGCCGCACCGTGGTGCGGGTAGACAACGGTCTCCCCAACAGTGAAAGTCATCTGCAGGTGTCCCCTTTCGCAGAGGGGTATCTTATCACGCCCAAAGTGCCCGTTTTCCGCGTGATTGCGGCCATCGGCGCAGGTCAGCGGCGGGTCAGCGGCGGTCATCGTGCCCGTCGGCCCGTCGAGCCGGTCGGGTGTCCGGCACGAAGGGCAGGGGCCTGTGCGGCGGCTAGGCTTGCCACCGACGGAGTACCCGCCCACCAGCCCGCAGCGCCCCGACGCCCCGAGGAGTCATCGTGACCTCGCCCCGCCCCCGCACCCTGCGGGCGACCGCCCTCGCCGCCGGCGTCGCCGTCATCGGCCTCGCGCTCGCCGGCTGCTCCACCACCAACCGGATCACCACGGCGGACCCCTACAGTCCGTCCGACGGGATCCGGGTGGAGCTGGGCGACGTACGCGGCAGCAACCTGCTGGTCGTCTCCGAGGCGGAGGGCGAGCCCGGCAACCTGCTCGGGGGCCTCGTGAACGAGGGCACGGAGGACCGCACGGTCACCGTGTCCGCGGGCGACGACTCGACGGACGTCGAGCTCGGCCCCAAGGAGACGGTGCTCCTCGGCGGCGGCGACGCCCCAGAGGACGGGCAGGCGAGCGTCATCTTCGAGTCGGTCGACGTCCCCCCGGGCGCGGTGCTGAAGGTGACGTTCTCGACGCCCGAGGACGGCTCCGTCACGGCCGACCTGCCCGTGCTCGACGGCTCGCTGCCCGAGTACGCGACGGCGGTGCCGACGCCCTCGAGCTGAACGCACGAGAGAGGGGGCCGTCCGATCCGGACGGCCCCCTCTCCTGTCCCCCGACTCAGCCGAAGCGGCCCGAGATGTAGTCCTCCGTGGCCTGCTCGCGCGGCGAGGAGAAGATCGTCGACGTCTCGTCGATCTCGACCAGGCGGCCAGGCTGCCCGGTCGCGGCCAGGTTGAAGAAGGCGGTCCGGTCCGAGACACGGGCGGCCTGCTGCATGTTGTGCGTCACGATGACGATCGTGTAGTCCGACTTCAGCTCGGCGATGAGGTCCTCGATCGCCAGCGTCGAGATCGGGTCCAGGGCCGAGCACGGCTCGTCCATGAGGAGCACCTGCGGCTTGACCGCGATCGCGCGGGCGATGCAGAGGCGCTGCTGCTGGCCGCCGGAGAGACCCGAGCCCGGACGGTTCAGGCGGTCCTTGACCTCGTTCCACAGGTTCGCGCTGCGCAGGGACGTCTCCACGACCTCCGCGGCGTCGGACTTGGAGATGCGCTTGTTGTTGAGCTTGATGCCGGCCAGCACGTTCTCCGCGATCGACATCGTGGGGAACGGGTTGGGGCGCTGGAAGACCATGCCGACCTGCCGACGGACCGCGACCGGGTCGACGTCGGAGCCGTACATGTCGATGCCGTCCATCGCGACCGAGCCCTGGACGTACGCCCCCGGGATCACCTCGTGCATCCGGTTGAGCGTGCGCAGGAAGGTCGACTTGCCGCAGCCCGACGGGCCGATGAACGCGGTCACGGACCGCGGCTCGACCGACATCCCGATGTCGGCGACCGCCTTGAAGTCGCCGTAGAAGATGTTGAGGTCCTTGACGTCAATTCGCTGTGCCATGGTGGATCTCCTTGTGGGGCTCAGGCCCGGGTCTTGGGCGCGAACCAGCGGCTCACGCCGCGCGCCACGAGGTTGAGCAGCATGACGACCAGGATGAGCACGAGGGCTGCGCTCCATGCCCGGTCATAGTTGATCGTCGAGATGCAAGCGTCGTCGCCGGGCGCGCAGGGCACAAGACCTGCCGCGTACTGGCGGTACACGTACACCGGCAGCGTCATCATGTTGCCCTCGAACACGTTGTTGTTGATCGAGTCGGTCGCACCCACCGTGATGAGCAGCGGGGCCGTCTCACCGATGACCCGGGCGATGGCGATCATGACGCCCGTCGTGATGCCCGCGACGGCGGTGCGCAGCACGATCCGGATGATCGTGAGCCACTTCGGCACGCCCAGCGCGAACGACGCCTCGCGCAGCTCGTTGGGCACCAGCCGCAGCATCTCCTCGGTCGAGCGGATGACCACGGGGATCATCAGCACCGAGAGGGCGACCGCGCCCACCACCCCGCTCGTCGCGCCCGGACCGACGACGAGGTAGAACAGCGCGAACGCGAACAGACCGGCGACGATCGACGGGATGCCGGTCATGACGTCGACGAGGAACGTGACGGACCGCGCCAGGTGCCCGGACCCGTACTCGACGAGGTAGACCGCGGTGAGGATGCCGATCGGCACCGAGATCAGCGTCGCCAGGCCGGTGATGAGGATCGTGCCCAGCAGCGCGTGGTAGACGCCGCCCGCGTCCATGCCGCCGTACACGTTGCGCATCGAGTGCGTCAGGAAGTAGAGGTCGAACCGGCCGATGCCGTTCGCGATGACGCTCCACACGAGCGAGACCAGCGGGATCATCGCGAGGACGAAGGCGCCCCAGATGAGCACCCGCATGATGCGGTCCGTGCGGCGGCGCCGGGGGTCGACCTGCCCGAGCAGGCGCTTCAGCTCGGCGGTGTCCGGGGAGAGGGTGTCGGTGATGGCCATCGTCAGTTCGCCCCCGAGAATTCCTTGCGCCGCGCGATGATGGCGCGGGCAGCCAGATTGACGAGCAGCGTGATGACGAACAGCGCCAGACCGGTCGCGATGAGCGTCGAGCGCCCGATGTCGTTCGCGTCGTTGAACCGGGCCGCGATGTTCGCGGCGATCGTCTGCTGCTGGCTCGCGACGAGCAGCTTGAACGAGTAGAGCAGTCCGGGCGACAGGATCATGAGGACGGCCATGGTCTCGCCGAGCGCGCGCCCGAGGCCGAGCATCGCGGCGGACGTGACGCCGGAGCGGCCGAACGGCAGGACGGCCATCCGGATGAGCTCCCAGCGCGTGGCACCGAGCGCCAGGGCGGCCTCCTCGTGCAGGCGCGGCGTCTGCAGGAACACCTCGCGGCTCACGGCGGTGATGATCGGCAGGATCATCACGGCGAGCACGATGGCGGTCGTCATGAGGACGCGCGGCGGGTTCGAGGCGTTGCCGTTGTCGTCGCCGGCGAACAGCGGGATCCAACCGAAGTAGTCCACGAGGAACTGCCACACCGGCTGGACCTTGGGGGCGAGCACCTGCACGCCCCAGAGGCCGAACACCACCGACGGGATCGCGGCGAGCAGGTCGACGACGTAGCCGAGGACCGACGCCATCCGGCGCGGCGCGTAGTGCGAGATGAACAGCGCGATGCCGACGGCGATCGGGACCGCGATGACCAGCGAGACGATGGCGGCCAGGATCGTGCCGAAGACCAGCGGTCCGATGACCGTCCAGAGGTTGCCACCCTCGGGGATCCACGGGACCACCGAGGCGAGGTCGCCGTGGGTCAGCGCCGGCATGGCCTCGATGAGCAGGAAGATGGCGACCGCTGCGAGGACGGCGAGGATGACGATGCCGGACCACACCGCCAGGTACCGGAACCCGCGGTCGAGGCCGCGGTCGGTGGGCTTGGAGCGGCGTCTCCGTGGGGGAGCTGCCGGCGCGGGCGCCGGGGTCATCGCTGTCGTGGGCGAGGCCAACGGATCTCTCCTGTCGAGGGAGTCGAAGTGCGTCGTCGGGGGGCGGTAGGTCGCGTAGCCCTTGATCAGGTCGACCTTGTCCTGGCTGTCGTAGGTGTTGCACAGGACCAGGTACGACACGAGGATCGCCGGGTAGGCGCCGGACTCGGTCGTGGTGCGGTCGACCTTGATGACGATGTCACCGTCGGCGCGCGCGTCGTCCCGCGGGGAGACGTCCACGGTCTTGGCCGCGGCGTCCGCCGTCGGGGCGACGAACTCCGTGCCGACCCCGAGCGAGGCCTTGCCGAGGTCACCGACGGCCGACGCGTCCGCGTAGCCGATGGTGCCGGTGGCGGACTGGATCGTCTGGACGACGCCGGACGTGCCGTTGGCACCCTGGCCGACGGCCACGGGCCACGTGTTCGAGACCTCGTAGGTCCACACGTCGGGCGCCGTCTTCGACAGGTAGTCCTGGAAGTTCTTCGAGGTGCCCGAGTCGTCGGAGCGGTGCACGACCGTGATCGGGCCGGAGAGCTTCGCGTCCGGGTTCAGCGCCGTGATGGCCGCGTCGTCCCACGAGGTGATCGCGCCGGTGAAGATCTTCGCGACGACGTCCGCGCTGAGGTTGAGCTCGTCGACACCGTCGATGTTGAACGCCACGGCGATCGGGCTGACGTAGACCGGCAGGTCGATGCCCGCGCCGCCGAAGCAGCGGTCCGTGGCGGAGGCGAGCTCCTCCTCGTTCAGCGCGCTGTCCGAGCCGGCGTAGTCGAGCGAGGAGTCGAGGAAGCCCTTGCGGCCCGCGCCCGAGTCGGTGGTCGTGTAGTTGACGGTGACGTCGGGGTTCGCCGTCTGGAAACCGGCGACCCAAGCCTGCTGGGCCTTCTCCTGCGCGCTGGAGCCGCCGCCGTTCAGCGTGCCGCTCAGCGTCGATTCCGGAGCGGCAGAGCCGCTGGCAGCAGGCGCGTCGCCGGTGGCGTTGTCCGATCCGCAAGCCGCCAGCGTGAGCGCGAGGGTGCCGACGAGGGCAACCGCGCCGACGCGGCCGAGGAGGGGGAGCTTCACTGTGGTCCGTCCTGTCGATCGTGTGCGCACCGATGTGTGCGCGGCGATGCTGACCGTAGGAACCGCACGTGACCGGCCGCCCGGGATCGGGTGAACCCCAGGTGAACGATGGCCGACGAGTCGGACGCGTGTCCGACCTCCGACAGCACGACGCCCCGCACACCGTCGGGTGTACGGGCCGTCGGTGCGAGCGCGGCTACGCGTCGTCGTCCGTGAGCTTGTAGCCCAGGCCGCGCACCGTGAGCAGCAGGGTCGGGTTGCCCGGGTCGACCTCGATCTTGGCGCGGACCCGCTTGACGTGGACGTCGAGGGTCTTGGTGTCGCCCACGTAGTCGGAGCCCCAGATGCGGTCGATCAGCTGCCCGCGGGTCAGCACGCGGCCCGCGTTGCGCAGCAGCAGCTCGAGCAGCTCGAACTCCTTGAGCGGGAACGCGACCAGCTCGTCGCGCACCCGGACGGTGTGCCGCTCGACGTCCATCCGGACCGGGCCGGCCGCGAGCAGCTCGTCGTCCTCGTCGTCGTCGAGCGGTGCCGAGCCCCCGGAGGTGACCACGACGGACGCCCGCCGACGAAGCACGGCCCGGACGCGGGCCAGGAGCTCGCGCGACGAGTACGGCTTGGTGACGTAGTCGTCGGCGCCCAGCTCGAGCCCGACGACCTTGTCGATCTCGTCGTCCTTGGCCGTGAGCATGATGACCGGGACATCGCTGATCAGCCGCAGCCGGCGGCAGACCTCCGTGCCGGGCAGGCCGGGGAGCATGAGGTCGAGCAGGACCAGGTCCGCCCCGAACTCGTCGAACTTCTCCAGCGCCTCCGGCCCCGTCGCGGCCGTGACGACGTCGAAGCCCTCGCGCTCCAGCTGGTACGTCAGCGGGTCCCGGTAGGACTCCTCGTCCTCGACGAGCAGGATCCGGGTCATGACGCGCTCCGGCGCACGTGCGCTCCTTCGATCTCCGTGGTGTCGGCCGGCGACAGGGTCCTGACGCCGCCCAGCTGGGGTTCTTCCGCGCGCGGCAGGCGCAGGGTGAACGTGGACCCACGGCCGGGCTGCGACCAGACGGTCACGTCCCCGCCGTGGTCCGCCGCGACGTGCTTGACGATGGACAGGCCGAGGCCGGTGCCGCCCGTGTCGCGCGAGCGGGCGGGGTCCACGCGGTAGAACCGCTCGAACACCCGCTCCTGCTCGGCGGCGGAGATGCCGATCCCCTCGTCGACCACCGCGATCTCGATCAGGTCACCGTCGAGGCGCACCCCGACGCCGACGTGCGACGCCTCGCCCGAGTACGCCACGGCGTTGTCCAGCAGGTTGCGGACCGCGGTGACCAGCAGCTCGTGCTGGCCGAACACGCGGGTGCCGCGCACCCCGCCGATGTCGAGCCGGACCTTCTTGGACTCCGCCGTGGTGCGAGCGCGATCGACCGCCTCCGTCAGCACCAGGTCCACGTCGACCAGGCCCAGCTGCCCGAGGGCGCCCGCCACCTGCAGCCGGGACAGCTCGATGATCTCGTGCACCAGCGCCGACAGCCGGGTCGCCTCCGTCTGCATCCGGCCGGCGAACCGGCGCACGGCCTCGGGGTCGTCGGCCGCGTCCTGGACTGTCTCCGCCAGCAGCGCGAGCGCGCCGACCGGGGTCTTGAGCTCGTGCGAGACGTTGACGACGAAGTCGCGGCGGATCGCCTCGAGGCGGCGCGCCTGCGTGAGGTCCTCCGCCAGCACCACCAGGTGCTCCGCGCTGACCTGCGCGACGCGCACCTGGACCAGGAGCACGCCCGGGCCCACGGGTCCACGCGGGACCTCGAGCACCTCGTCGCGGATCACGCCGTCGCGCCGGACCTGCGCGATGAGGTCCCGGATCGCCGCGGGGGCGATGCGCCCGTCGCGCACGATGCCCAGCGCGTGGGCCGGAGCGCTGGCCCGCACCACGTGGTCGGCGTCGTCGAGCACCACCGCCGCGGAGCGCAGCACGGCGAGCGTGCGGACCAGCCCGTCGTCGAGCTCCGGCGCGACCATCGGAGGAAGAGTGCGCTGCTCGCGCTCGCTGAAGCGGAACGCGAGCGTCGCCCACACGCCGACGAGCAGGCCGAGCCCGCCGGCGATGAGCAGCATGAGCCCGCTGTTCCCGTCCACGGCACTCACCCTAGGACGCGCCGATGGGTGCGACACGCCGATGCGGTCGTCACTGACCCCACCGACGGCGAGGGTTCACCGGCCGTTCATCCACGCCGGGCGCCCGACGGGCGCCGACCGCTCAGTCGAAGGTCTCCAGCAGCAGCGACTTCTCGGCGTCCGTGAGGTTGGTCTCCACGAGCGTGCTGTGCAGGCCGTGCATCCGCTCCCCGAGCCGGTCCATGTCCGCGTTCTCCGTGACGGCGCACAACAGCGACGTGCCCACGGTGATCTGCGCGCGGATGTGCTCCAGCTGGTCCTCGGTGATGCCGACCGCGGAGACCGCCTTGGTGATCGCCCCGGCGGCGGCACCGACCGCGACACCCAGCAGCGGCACGAAGAACAGCCCGCCGAACAGCAGGCCCCAGAACGCGCCCCAGCCCGTCCCGCGCCACTTGTCCTCGTTCGAGTGGTGCATCTCCGGCCGGGCGCCACCCTCGGGCCAGCTGATGACCGCGTGGTCGACGATCTTCACCAGACCGTCGCTCTGCGCACCCTTGAGCGCGGTGACCGCCTTCGCCGCCCCGTCAGCCGTGTCGAACTTCCATGCCGTGAAAGTCGTCATCGTCGTCCCTCTCGATCTGTTGTCAGTTGCCTTACCGAGCAGCTCGTTCGACCTCGTCGCCGTGCACGGTCAACGCCCACAGGATCACCAGGTCGAGCGCGATCACCACGAGCGACCACCACGGTGTGATGGGCAGCGACACGAACTGCGCCACCAGGTTGATGATCACCAGGACCGCGGCCACCAGGCGGGCCCACCAGCTGCCCGCGAACAGCGCGAAACCGGCGAGCACCAGCAGCACGCCGAGCACCAGGTGCACCCAGCCCCACGTGGACACGTCGACGACGGCGATCCCGTCCCGCGTCCACGACAGGACGGTCTTCGGCGAGAAGATCGCCACCAGCCCCGAGACCACGTTGAGCAGCCCGGCCACGAGGATCGCGAACGCCGCGAACCACACCCAGCCGACCCAGGCGGTCACTCTCTGCGCCATCGTCCGTCCCCTCGGTCTGCGTACCCGGTGCTGCCGTCCGCGATCATCTTGCCCCTCTGACCAGCAGCAGGACAGAGACGGTCTCCGTCGGCTCGTCTCGTCGCAGGTTACGGGTTCGGACACCCCCAGACAGGATGAATCGCCCGTAGCCTGGTGGGTGGGGGTAGGCAACGGCCGTCGTCCGTTCACCTGGGCGCGCCCCACCGTTCACCTGAAAATGTCAGCCTGACCTGCGCGCGGCACCCGCCGCCTGCACGAGAGGGAGCACATGCGGGACATCTTCGACGCCGAGCTGCACCAGCTGGGCGAAGACCTGGCGGCGATGAGCGGCCGGGTCGAGCACGCCATCACCAACGCCGGCATCGCCCTGCTCACGGCCGACCTCGCGCTCGCGGAGTCCGTCATCGCCGACGACCTGGCCATCGACGCCATCGAGCGCGACCTCGACGAGCGCTGCGTCCTGCTCCTCGCGCAGCAGCAGCCCGTGGCCACGGACCTCCGGATCATCGTCTCGGCCCTCCGGATGAGCGCCACCCTGGAGCGCATGGGCGACCTCGCCCGGCACGTCGCCCAGGTGGCGCGCGGTCGCTACCCGCGGCACGCGGTGCCGCACGCCCTGTCGGGCACCTTCGCCGAGATGCACGACGCCGCGGTCCGTGTCGCCCGACGCACCACGACCCTGCTGAACAACCGCGAGGTCCTGCTCGCGGAGAGCATCGAGCAGGACGACGACCTCCTCGACGAGCTGCACGAGGACACCTTCGCGGCGCTGCTCGGCGGCTCCTGGGCCGGCACCACGCAGGAGACCATCGACGTCACCCTGCTGGGCCGGTACTACGAGCGGTTCGGCGACCACGGGGTCTCGGTCGCACGCCGCGTGGCCTACCTGGTGACCGGCGACGCCCGCGGCCAGCTGGACCGCACCGCCGGCTGACGGCCCGACGCGCGCCCGGCGCACCGACAGAACGAGGGTTCGGCTTCCGGTGCCTCGCGCCTGGCGCCGCGCGCCGAGATCGTCACTTCGCCGCGAGAACGTCCCCGCGAGGTGCCGTTCTCGCGGGGATCTCACGTTCTCGCGGCGGGGTGCCGTCGGTAGCGTGGGCTGCATGGCGGAGCGGGTGCTCGGGTGGGGGGACGACGACGTCGCAGCGGCTCGGGAGCGGCTGGGGGCCGTCGTCGCGGAGCTGCCCGAGACGTCCGCGGAGGTCGACGAGTACGGCAACACCGGGTTCTTCACGCGCGGGAGCCGGTTCGCGTGGATCCTGCCCGACCACCACGCCGACGGCCGGCTGGCCCTGTGGTGCAAGGCCGACCGCCACGAGCAGCAGGCCGTCGTCGCGCGCGATCCCGTCCGGTACTTCGTCGCCCCGTACATGGGCCGCTTCGGCTGGATCGGCGCCCACCTCGACCGCGCCCACGACCCCGACTGGGACGCGCTGGCGGAGCTGATCGAGGAGGCCTGGCGCAGCGCCGCGACGAAAAGGGCCATCGCCACGTTCGACGCCTCCCACCGCGCCCCCTGACACCCCGCAACGTCCGCAGATCCGGTCGCCCCAGCGCGCGAATGTGCGGACGCAACGGCCGGGAGCGCGCGGCGTCCGCAGATCCGGTCGTCGGGGCGCTCGATCGTGCGGACGCTGCGGGCGGCCAGCGCAACGTCCGAGTACCGGGGGCAGGCCTCCGGTACTCGGACGTTGCGTGGGGTCAGCGGCCCTGGTTGGCGACGGCCTTGATGGACTCTGCCGCCGCCTCCGGGTCGAGGTAGGTGCCGCCCGGGTTGGTGGGCTTCAGCGTCTTCTCGTCGAGCGTGTAGAGCAGCGGGATGCCGGTGGGGATGTTGATGCCGGCGATCGTGCTGCTGTCCACGTCGTCCAGGTGCTTGACCAGGGCGCGGATCGAGTTGCCGTGGGCCGCGACGAGCACGGTCTTGCCGGACTGCAGGTCGGGGATGATGTCCGACTCCCAGTACGGCAGCGCCCGCTCGAGCACGTTCGACAGGGCCTCCGCGCGCGGGATCGGCTCGCCCGCGTAGCGCGGGTCGCTGTCCTGCGAGAACTCCGAGCCCAGCTCGATGTCCGGCGGCGGGAAGTCGTAGGAGCGGCGCCAGAGCATGAACTGCTCCTCGCCGTACTCCTCGAGCGTCTGCTTCTTGTCCTTGCCCTGCAGCGCGCCGTAGTGCCGCTCGTTCAGGCGCCACGACCGCTTGACGGGGATCCAGTGGCGGTCGGCGGCGTCCAGCGCGAGGTTGGCCGTCGTGATCGCCCGGCGCAGCAGCGACGTGTGCACGACGTCGGGCAGCACGCCCGCGTCAGTGAGCAGCGTCCCGCCGCGCTCGGCCTCCGCGACGCCCTTCTCCGACAGGGGCACGTCGACCCAGCCGGTGAACAGGTTCTTGGCATTCCACTCGCTCTCGCCGTGGCGGAGCAGCACGAGGGTGTAGGTCATGTGACTCATCCTGCCGCAGGCTCCCTCGGGCGTCCTGGGACGTCCGGCCCTCAGACGCGGGAGGCTCGGACCTCGCCCGCCACCGAGTACACCTTGAGCATCTGGTCGGCCGTGGTCTCCCAGCCGAACCGCTCGGCCACCTGACGGGCGCCCACCGCGTACCGCGCGCGGTCGTCCGACGAGGCCAGCACGTCCGCGATGACGTCGGCCCACACGGCGGGGTCGTGCCCGCGGACCAGCCGGCCGGACACATCGTGGTCCACGATCGTGCGCAGCCCGCCCACGCAGGCGGCGATCACCGGCACACCGCTGGCCTGCGCCTCGGCGGCGACGAGCCCGAACGACTCGCTGCGCGACGGCATCGCGACGACGTCGGCCGCGTGGTACCAGCGCGCCAGGGCGTCCCGGTCCGCCGGCGGGTGGACGACCACGTCGTCGGCGACGCCCGTCATCGTGGCGAGCGCCTGGAGCTCGCGCACCGCGCTGGACCGCCCCGACGGGCCCCCGAGCACGACGAGCAGCGGGACCGGCCGACCGGTCGCCTTGAGCACCCCCAGGGCGCTGACCAGCACGTCCGGGGCCTTGAGCGCCTGCACGCGCCCCGCGAAGAGGACGATCTGGCGGTCCTCCGGCAGCCCGAGCTCACGGCGCGCGGCACCCCGGTCGCCCGGCACGAAGCGGTCCAGGTCCACGCCCGGCTCGACCACGTGCACGCGGGAGGGATCGGCGCCGTACAGCTCGACCAGCTCTTCGGCCTCGACCGGGGTGCTGGCCACCAGCGCGTCGGCCTCGGCGACCACCTGCTCCTCGCCCACCACCCGCTGGCTCGGCTCGGCGGCGTCGCCGGGCGCCAGCGACGCGTTCTTCACGCGCGCCAGCGTGTGCGCGGTGTGCACCAGCGGCACCTCCCAGCGGTCCGCGGCGATCCAGCCCACCTGCCCCGACAGCCAGTAGTGCGAGTGCACGACGTCGTACCAGCCGGGCCGGCGCGCGGCCTCCCAGCGCAGGACGCCCGCGGCCATGCCGCACAGCACGCCGGGCAGGTCGTTCTTGTCCAGCCGCTCGAAGGGGCCCGCGGGGACGTGGTGGACCAGGATCGGCGGCGTCACGCCGGGCTCGACCTCCTCGGCCAGCAGGACGGCGCGGGCGTCGTCACCCTCCAGGACACGCCCGTCGGCGTCGGTGCCGGGCAGCAGCACGGTCTCGGCCTGGTCCGAGGAGGTGGCGCGCGTGAAGATCTCCACGCGGGCACCCCGGGCCGCCAGCGCGCGGGACAGCTCGAGCACGTACACGTTCATGCCGCCGGCGTCACCGGTCCCCGGCTGGTCCAGCGGGGACGTGTGCACCGAGAGCATGGCGACGCGCGGGGCGTGCTCGAGGGTCACGGGTGCTCCTGTTCGCGGACGGGTCTGAACCCATTCTCACGCACAAGGAGCGCTGTCACCTCACGACTGTGCGGGAGCCTCAGCGGCGCGCGCGCCCGACGGACGACGTGGTCATCTGACCACCAGCAGGCGAGGCGCCCCGATCCAGGGCACGTAGCTCGCGTCGCCCCCGCAGGTCACCACGACGAGCGACGTCGTGGTGCCGACGGGCAGCGTGACCACKGCCGTCCCGCGGGCGTCGAGCGTCCCCGAGCCCTTGCGCACCCCGTTGACCCAGACATCCACGGTCCCGGTCGGCGTCACCCCGACGACCCCGGCCACCTGGACGTGCACCTGCTTGGTGTCCGAGCGCCGGACGGTGCCATCGGTGCCGAGCGTGGCGGAGGCCGTCGACGGGCACCTGCACCGACCCGGTCACGGTTTCCCCGGGCGCTACTGCTCGGTAAGTCGAGCAGACGCGATTGGGTAACGGGCTTTCGGGTGTTCCGGACGGCGCGAACCCACCCCGAGCGTCAGGCAGGCAGGACGCAGGCCGGCGCCGGCAGTGCGAGCGTGGCGGCCACCGAGCCGTCTGCCGCCACCACCGCGAGGTCGTCCGAGACCTGCTCGGCCACCACGGTCCAGCCGTCGACGACCTCGAAGTGCCGCGGCCAGGCACCCGGCAGTGCGTCGTCCGCGACCGGGTCGAGCAGGCCGTCGGGCCGGATGGCGAACCGGGCGAGCACGTCGGACGTGCGTGTCCCGACGAGCACCCGGGCACCGTCGCGGACGATGTGCGACGGCAGCGGACGGCGGCCGGGCTCGCGCGCCGGCACGGTCGTCGCGGGCAGCGTCTGCACCAGGGTGCCGGCACCGTCCTCCCAGGCCAGCACGCGGACCGTCATGTCGAGCTCGCCGACGACGTACGCGAACCGGCCGTCCGCGCTGAACACCAGGTGGCGTGGGCCGGTGCCGGCGGGCAGCGTCGCGGCGATCCCGTCCTCGACCAGGCGGCCCGCCTCGCGACGGTAGCGGCGGATCTCGTCGGTGCCCAGGTCGACCACCAGCACGAACGCGCCCCCCGGTGCGTGCGCGACGAAGTGCGCGTGCGGGGCGGTCTGCCGATCCTCATCGGGACCCGAGCCCACATGCCCGTGGACCTGCTCCGGGCCGCCCGCGGCGAACCCGCCGTCGGCGTCGAGCGGGAGCACGCTCAGCGCGCCCGAGGAGTAGTTCGCGACGAGCAGCGCGCCGGCATCGACGTCGAGCAGCAGGTGGCAGGGGTCCTCGCCGCCCGACGGGACCGTCGCTCGGTGCACCAGGGTGTCGCCGACGACGTCGAACGCGGTGATCGTGCCGTCGGTCTGCTCGTTCGCCGCGTAGAGGACCCGGCCGCTCGGGTGCAGCGCGAGGAAGCTCGGCGACGGCGTCTCGGCCACCTGCCGCGCGGCGCTCAGCGACCCGGTCGCGGGGTCGAGGTCGACCCGCCAGATCCCCTCCCCCAGCCCGACGGGCGTGCCCGCGCCGGCCACGGGGTAGGTGCCGATCCACAGGGCTGTCTGCTGCGCGCTCACGGTCAGGGAGCCTACGACGAGCCCCGCCGTACCCCGCGGGCCGTCCGCGCGACGTCCGCAGATTCGAGCGTCCCGACGACCGGATGTGCGGACGTTGCGGTCTACCGGTGGGTGCGGAGCCATTCCGCCGGGTCGGCCAGGACCGTGTTCAGGACCGCGAGGGCGCCGCCGGTCATCGCCGGGTACTGACCGGCGCGGGCGGGCGACACGCGCAACGGGGACCACGGCGCGAAGATCACGAGCTCGTCGAGCCGGGCGGCCACCTCGTCGTGCACATAGCCGAACAGCTGGCCGAAGCTGCCGCCGAGCACCACCTCACCGACGTCGACCACGTTGGCGACGGACGCCAGCGCGACGCCGAGGGCACGCGCGGCCTGCGCGACGGCGGCCCGCGCGCGGCCGTCCCCCGCCGCGAGGGCGTCCAGCAAGGCGTCGAGCCGGGCGGTCGGGGGCAGGCCGGCGGCGCGCAGCATCGCGTCCTGGCCGGCCAGGGCCTCGAGGCTGCCGTCGGAGGCGCGCGGGCCGCGGAACGCATCGACGACGACGTGCCCGATCTCGCCGCTCCAGCCGTGCCGGCCCGGGAACAGGTCGCCGTCGAGCACGAGCGCGCCACCGATCCCGACCTCGCCGGAGACGTAGGCGAAGCTGGGCGAGCCGCCCCGGGCGCGCGCCTCCGCGCGGGCCGCCAGGTTGGCCTCGTTGCCCACGCGCGGGGGCAGGTCCGCCAGGACCGGGTGCGCCGAGACGCGCGCGACGACGTCGACGTCACGCCAGCCGAGGTTGGGCGCGACGCGCAGCGGTCCGGTGATGCGGTCGACGAGCCCCGGCAGCGCGAGCGCCGTCCCGGCGACGCGCACACCACCGGCACGCAGCTGCTCGACCACGGGTGCGACGAGCGCAGCGAGCCGGTCCAGCACGTCCCCCGCGTCGGCGCCGCGCAGGTCGTCGAGCTCGACGTGCTCGGCCAGCACGTCGCCCGCGAGATCGATCGCGCGGACGCCCAGGTAGTCGACGTTGACCTCCATGCCGACGCCGGCGACGGTCCCGCGGGCGGGCGCGAGCGGCACCGCCGGGCGGCCGGCGCGCTGCGTCTGCGCGGGTTCGAGCTCGCGCACGAGCCGTGCCTCGATCAGGTGGTCGACCAGCCCGGAGACCGTGGCGCGGGCGAGCCCCTCGGAGGCGGCGAGCTGGGCGCGGGACGGCGGCTCGGCGGCCTCGACGATCCCCCGCAGCGCGACCCCCAGGTTCTGGTCGCGCATCTGCGCCTGCCGGGCCACCCGCGAGGGGTCGCGGCGTTCGGGCGTCGGCATGGCTTGACCCTACCGGCTGGACGAGATAAATTCATCCGGCAAACAAAACCAGGAAATTCTCGATGAGGAGACGCGTGATGGCAGCGCAGCCCACCCGTGCAGACAAGTTCTCGTTCGGCCTCTGGACGGTCGGCTGGAACGCCCAGGACCAGTTCGGCTCGGCCTCCCGGCCGTGGCTCGACCCGGTCGAGTCGGTCCACAAGCTCGCCGAGCTCGGCGCGGCCCACGTGACGTTCCACGACGACGACGTGGTCCCGTTCGGCTCCGACGACGCGGAGCGCGACAAGATCCTCGCCCGCTTCAAGGGCGCCCTCGACGAGACCGGCATCACCGTCGAGATGGTCACCACCAACACGTTCAGCCACCCGATCTTCAAGGACGGCGCGTTCACGTCGAACGACCGCCGCGTGCGCCGCTACGGCCTGCGCAAGGTGGTCCGCAACGTCGACCTGGCCGCCGAGCTGGGCGCCGACACGTTCGTCATGTGGGGTGGCCGCGAGGGTGCCGAGTACGACTCGGCCAAGGACCTCAACGCCGCGCACGACCGCTACGCCGAGGGCATCGACACCGTCGCCGCGTATATCAAGGAGAAGGGCTACGGCCTGCGCATCGCGCTCGAGCCCAAGCCCAACGAGCCCCGCGGCGACATCCTGCTGCCGACGATCGGCCACGCGATCGCGCTCATCGACCGCCTGGAGCACTCCGACATCGTCGGCCTCAACCCCGAGGTCGGTCACGAGCAGATGGCAGGCCTCAACTACACGCAGGGCATCGCCCTCGCGCTGTGGGCCGGCAAGCTCTTCCACATCGACCTCAACGGCCAGAAGTCCATCAAGTACGACCAGGACCTGGTCTTCGGCCACGGCGACCTGTTCTCCGCCTTCGCCACGGTCGACCTGCTCGAGAACGGCTTCCCGTCGGGCGGCCCGACCTACGACGGCCCGCGCCACTTCGACTACAAGCCGTCGCGCACCGAGGACTTCCAGGGCGTGTGGGACTCCGCGGCCGCCAACATGGCGACGTATCTGCTGCTCAAGGAGCGCTCGCAGGCGTTCCGCGCCGATCCCGAGGTCCAGGCGGCGTTCGAGGAGTCCGGCGTGCTCGAGCTCTCGCAGCCGACGCTGGCCGAGGGCGAGACCCTGGCCGACCTGCTCAACGACCGCTCCGCCTACGAGGACCTCGACGTCGACGCGGTCGCCGAGCGCGGCTTCGGCTTCGTCCGTCTCAACCAGCTGGCCCTCGAGCACGCGCTCGGCGCCCGCTGACCCGTCGTCCCACCGGTGCAACGTCCGCACTCCGTCGGGTCCTGACCCGCACGAGTGCGGACGTTGGCCGCTCATCCACCCCGTTGCGTCCGCACTCCGTCGGGTCCTGACCCGCACGAGTGCGGACGTCGCGGAGCTCCGCGGAGGTAGCTCATGGCTCTCGTGGCCGGTATCGACTCGTCCACGCAGTCCTGCAAGGTCGTCGTGCGCGATGCCGACACCGGGGCGCTCGTGCGCACCGGGCGGGCCTCGCACCCCGACGGCACCGAGGTCGCGCCCTCGTCCTGGTGGGACGCGCTGCAGAGCGCGATCGTCAGCGCGGGCGGGCTCGACGACGTGGCCGCGATCTCTGTCGGCGGGCAGCAGCACGGCATGGTCGCCCTCGACTCGCGCGGCGAGGTGGTCCGCGACGCGCTGCTGTGGAACGACACCCGCTCGGCGCCGGCCGCGCTCGACCTCATCGACGAGCTGGGCGGACCGCAGGCGTGGGCCGACGCCGTCGGCAGCGTGCCGGTCGCCTCGCTGACCGTGACCAAGCTGCGCTGGCTGCGCGACGCGGAGCCCGAGAACGCGGCGCGGGTGGCGGCCGTCGCCCTCCCCCACGACTGGCTCACGTGGCGCCTGGCGGGGTCGACGAGCACCGACGCGCTGACCACCGACCGGTCGGACGCCTCCGGCACCGGCTACTGGTCCCCCGCGACCGAGGACTACCGGCCCGACCTCCTGCGCCTGGCCCTGGGTCACGACGCCGTCGTCCCGCGCGTGCTCGGTCCGTCCGAGGCCGGGCCGTCCACCCCCTCGGGCGCCGTCCTGGGCCCCGGCGCCGGCGACAACGCCGCCGCCGCGCTCGCGCTGAACCTCCAGCCCGGCGACGTCGCCGTCTCCATCGGCACGTCCGGCGTCGTCTCCGCGATCGCGGCCACGGCCACGGCCGACGGCTCGGGTCTGGTGACCGGGTTCGCCGACGCCACGGGCGCCTTCCTGCCGCTCGCGTGCACCCTGAACGCCTCGCGCGTGCTGGACGCGGCGGCGCGGATGCTCGGCGTCGACCACGCGGGCCTGTCGGCGCTCGCCCTGTCCGCCCCCGCCGGCGCGGACGGACTCGTCCTCGTGCCCTACCTCGAGGGTGAGCGGACCCCCAACAAGCCCGACGCCACGGGTGCCCTGCACGGCCTGCGGCTGGCCAACACCACGCCGGCGCACCTGGCGCGGGCGGCGGTCGAGGGGATGCTGTGCGCGCTCGCCGACGGCATCGACGCGTTGCGGGACCAGGGCGTCGCCGTCGAGCGGCTGTTCCTCATCGGCGGCGGGGCGCAGTCCGAGGCGGTACGCGCGATCGCCCCGTCCGTGCTCGGCCTCGAGGTGCGCGTCCCGACGCCCGGCGAGTACGTGGCCGACGGAGCCGCCCGGCAGGCCGCCTGGGTGCTCTCTGGCGCGGCGACCCCGCCGTCGTGGAGCGCCGCCGGCGAGGCGGCCGTGTTCACCGGGGCCCCAGTGCCCCTGGTGCGCGAGCAGTACGCGGCCGTCCGGGAGCTCACCGGGGTGCGCCCGGCCTGACACCGGACATGACGAGAGCCCGGCACGGGGGTGCCGGGCTCTCGTGTGCGTACTGGGGTCAGTGCGCCGCGTCGTACGCGGACTTGACCTCCGCCGAGATGCGCCCGCGCTCGGAGACATGGTGCCCGTGCTCCTTGGCCCACTCGCGGATCGCCTGGGCGTCGCCCGACGACGAACGCCGCCCCCGGACCGCCGTCGACCTCGTCGTCGTGCGTCCGCCGACCTTGCGCGCGTGGCCGACCCACTGGGCGAACGCGTCGCGCAGCTCGCCCGCGTGCGCGGACGTCAGGTCGATCTCATAGGTGACGCCGTCGAGACCAAAAGTGACGGTCTCGTCTGCAGTTCCGCCGTCGATGTCGTCGACCAGCAGGACCTGGACCTTCTGTGCCATTGCTCGCTCCGTATGGCAGATGAACGAAAAAGCTGTCGCGTTCACTATCGCATCGGCGCAATAAGGCGTCAATCGGACGGAGTGGATTCCCCATTAATGACGCGGGCTTCTGCGGCGCGTTCGGCGGCGTCCATTCTGGCGATTGCCTGCCGTTCCGTGCGGTCGGCATTGACCAGCGCGCGGATGGCGAACCAGAACAACAGGCCGACGCCGATCGACGGAAGGAGCGCCGCCAGTGCCGTGAACAGGGGGTTCATGAGTTCTGCGGCTTCACCAGCGGGAACAGGATGGTCTCGCGGATACCCAGTCCGGTGAGCGCCATGAGAAGTCGGTCGATCCCGAGGCCGAGGCCTCCCGCAGGCGGCAACGCGTACTCGACGGCGGTGAGAAAGTCCTCATCGACGCGCATCGCCTCGTCGTCGCCCGCGGCCGCCAGCAACGCCTGCGCCTCGAAGCGCTTCCGCTGGATCACGGGGTCGACGAGCTCCGAATATGCGGTGGCGAGCTCGACGCCGCGCACATAGAGATCCCACTTCTCGACGACGCCCGGGATCGCGCGGTGATCGCGCGTGAGCGGGCTGGTCTCCACCGGGAAATCGCGCACAAATGTTGGCTCGAACAAGTGGTCGCCGACGCGGTCCTCCCACAGCAGCTCGACCAGCTTGCCGTGGCTCACGCGCTTCGGGTCGTACTCGACGTCGAGCCGGGCGGCGAGCGCCTTGAGCTCCTCGAGCGAGGTCTCGGGCGTGACCTCCTGGCCCAGCGACTCCGACAGCGACCCGTACATCGTGAGCTCGGCCCACTCGCCGCCGAGCTCGTACTCCTGGCCGTCGGGGAGGGTGACGACCGTGGTGCCGAGGACGTCCTTGGCGGCCGTCTGCACGAGGTCTCGGGTCAGGGCGGCCATCGTGTCGTAGTCGCCGTAGGACTCGTACGCCTCGAGCATCGCGAACTCCGGGGAGTGCGTGGAGTCCGCGCCCTCGTTGCGGAAGTTGCGGTTGATCTCGAAGACCCGCTCGATGCCGCCGACGAGCGCCCGCTTGAGGAACAGCTCCGGGGCGATCCGCAGGTACAGGTCGATGTCGAAGGCGTTCATGTGCGTGATGAACGGCCGCGCGGTCGCACCGCCGGGCTGCGTCTGCAGCATCGGCGTCTCGATCTCGATGAAGTCGCGGCGGTGGAAGTTGTCGCGCAGCGAGCGCATCAGCGCGGGCCGCTGGCGGGCGGTCTCCCGGGCGGCGGGGCGCACGATGAGGTCGACGTACCGCTGGCGGACGCGCGCCTCCTCGGACAGCTCGGCGCCGTCGAAGAGGTTGGGCAGCGGGCGCAGGGACTTGGCGGCGATCTGCCACTCGTCGGCGAGCACGGACAGCTCGCCGCGGCGCGAGCTGATCACGCGGCCGTGCACGAAGAGGTGGTCACCGAGGTCGACGTCCGTCTTGAACGCGGCGAGCCGCTCCGGCCCGACGGCGTCGAGGCTGAACATCGCCTGCAGCCGGTTGCCCTCGCCGTCCTGCAGCGTGGCGAAGCAGAGCTTCCCGCCGATGCGGACGAACACCACGCGGCCGGCCACGCCGACCTCGTCGTCCGTCTCCTGACCCGCCTCGAGGTCCGGGTGCTCGGCTCGGACCTGGGCGATCGTGTGGGTGCGCGGCACACCCACCGGGTAGGCCTCGACGCCGGCCGCGAGCAGACGCTCCCGCTTCTCGCGGCGGACCCGGATCTGCTCAGGGGCGTCGTCGGGTGCAGGGGTGCTCTGGGGCGTCTCGCTCACCGGACGATCTTACCGGCGGGTCCCTGTGCGCCCGGGCGCGAGCGGTGCATGCTGCGTCACGCGGGCCGCAGCGGCTCGAGGTCGAGAGCCAGGTCCAGGATGGGCGACGAGTGCGTGAGGCCGCCGACCGAGAGGTAGTCGACCCCCGTGGAGGCGACCTCCCGCGCGCGGTCGAGCGTGAGGTTGCCGGTCGCCTCGAGCTCGACGCCGTCGTCCACCGCCCGCACGGCCGCGACGACCTGCGCGAGCAGCGGCGTCGGCATGTTGTCGAGCAGCAGGAACCGCGCGCCCGCCGCGACGGCCTCGAGGGCCTGGTCCAGGGTGTCCGCCTCGACCTGGATGGTGACCTCGGAGAACCGGGCCCGGACGGCCTCCACCGCCGCCGACACGGAGCCCGCCGCCACCACGTGGTTGTCCTTCACCATCGCCACGTCGTAGAGGCCCATGCGCTTGTTGGTGCCGCCGCCGCAGCGCACGGCGTACTTCTCCAGCGCGCGCAGCCCCGGGGTCGTCTTGCGGGTGTCCAGGACCTGCGCGCCCGTGCCGTCGAGGGCGTCGGCCCAGCGCCGCGTGTGGGTGGCGACGCCCGACGCCCGCGAGGCGAGGTTGAGCAGCGTGCGCTCGGCGACGAGCAGCACCTGCACCGGCCCGGTCAGCACGGCCAGGACGTCGCCGCGGGCGACCCGCGAGCCGTCCGGCACGCGCTGGTCGACGGTCGGCACCGGCAGGTCGAGCCGCGCGGCGACCTGGCCGACGACCTCCGGGACGACGACGAGGCCCGCGACGACCCCGTCCTGCCGCGCGACGAGGTCCGCGGCGCCCACCGCGGACGCCGCGATGGTCGACTGCGTGGTCACGTCCCGCCCCGGCGCCGGGCCGAGGTCCTCGTCGAGGGCCGTCGCCACGGTGCGCGCGATCCACGCGGGGTCGAGGCCGGACGGGCTGGCGAGCGGGTGCGGGGTCACGGCGTCACGCTACCTGCGGCGGCGGGGCGTCAGGACAGCGCGGCGCGGCGGCTGACGAGCGCGCCGTCGGCGTCGAGCGACAGCTCCAGGCGCACCCGCCACGACGGCTCGGTCCGGGGGAAGTCGCTGCGGGCGTGACCCCCGCGGCTCTCCTCGCGCTCGAGCGCGGCGGCGGTCAGCACAGTCGCCACCTGGTGCACGTTCGTCGTCTCCCACTCCGCGACCTGGGGCGCTGCCAGCCGGCGGCCCTCGTCGGTGCGCAGGTGGGCGTCGGTGGGCACCGCGGCCAGCGCGGTCGCCGCGCGGCGCAACCCGTCGCCGGAGCGCAKGGGGCCCGGGCCCTCCGACGCGATCCGCTGCACGCGGGCGCGCGAGGCGGCGGCGACCAGCGCCTCGTCGCCGGGGCGGACGACGGGCCCGAGCGGCGTGAGCGCCCCCGCGGCGACCTGCGCGGCGATGTGCCGGGCGGCGCGCGTGGCGAACACCAGGCCCTCGAGCAGCGAGTTCGACGCGAGCCGGTTGGCGCCGTGCACGCCGGTGCACGCCACCTCCCCGACCGCGTACAGGCCGGCCAGGCTGGTGCGCCCGACCAGGTCCGTGGCGACTCCGCCCGAGTGGTAGTGCTGCGCGGGAGCGACGGGGACCAGGTCGGTGGTCATGTCGATGCCGTGCTCGAGCAGCCGCTCGTTGATGGTCGGGAACCGTCGTCGCAGGAAGTCGGCGCCCAGGTGCCGGGCGTCCAGCCACACGTGGTCGGACCCGGTCTCCGCCATGCGGCGCACGATCGCGTGCGCGACCACGTCCCGGGGCGCTAGCTCCGCCATCGGGTGCACGTCCGGCATGAACCGCACGCCGTCCGTGTCCAGCAGCAGCGCGCCCTCGCCGCGCACGGCCTCCGACACGAGGGTCAGCTGGCCCTTCACGCCCGAACCCAGCCAGAGCACGGTCGGGTGGAACTGCACGAACTCCACGTCACCGAGGGTCGCGCCCGCGCGCAGGGCGGCGGCGATCCCGTCGCCGGTCGCCTGCGCGGGGTTGGTGGACGACCGGAAGACCTGGCCGATGCCGCCGGTAGCCAGCACGACCGCGCGGCCCAGGGCGGCGCCGACGCCGTCGCGCTGCCCCTCGCCGATCACGTGCAGGGTCACGCCGCACGCCCGGCCGGGGCGGCCGTCCGCACCCGGCGGGCCGGTGAGGACGTCGAGGACGAGCGCGTGCTCGATGACCTCGATGCCCGGGTCGTCGCGGACCGCCTCGATCTGCGCGACGAGCGCGCGGGAGATCTCCGCGCCGGTGGCGTCGCCGCCCGCGTGCGCGATCCGGTCCGCGTGGTGGCCGCCCTCGCGCGTCAGCGAGATCGACCCGTCGGGCGCGGTGTCGAAGACCGCACCGCGGGCGACCAGCTCGCGCACCCGAGCGGGACCCTCGGTGACCAGCACCTCGACCGCTCGCGGGTCGCAGAGCCCGGCGCCGGCCACGAGCGTGTCCTGCAGGTGCGCGGACGGCGAGTCGGACGGGTCCAGCGCCGCGGCGATGCCGCCCTGCGCCCAGACCGTCGACCCGGACGCGAGCGTGTCCTTGGTGACCAGCAGGACGCGCGGCACGCGGGTGCGCAGCTCCAGCGCGGCAGTGAGACCGGCGATGCCCGACCCGACGACGACCGCGTCCGCCTCGACGATCCACCCGGGCTCGGGCGCGGCGAGGCGGGTGGCCAGCCGGGTGCTGGTGATGGGCGCGGCGCTCGCGACCGCCGTCACCGGCGGGCCGTCGCGAACGGGATGCCGCTGGGTTCCAGGTCGCCCCAGCCGTCGGGGACCTGCCCGGGGTCGTCCCCGAGGTCGGCGATGCGGTTGTCGGCGTCGACCAGCACGACGCGGGGCTCGTAGGCACGCGCCTCGGCGTCGGCGAGCCGCCCATAGGCGATGAGGATCACGACGTCGCCGGGGTGCACCAGGTGGGCGGCCGCACCGTTGATGCAGACCTCGCCGGCACCTCGCTCCCCCGGGATCGCGTACGTGGTCAGCCGGGCACCGGTGGTGACGTCGACGACGTCCACCTGCTGCCCGGGCAGGATGTCCGCGGCCTCAAGCAGGTCGAGGTCGACCGTGACCGACCCGACGTAGTGCAGGTCCGCCTGCGTCACCGTCGCGCGGTGGATCTTGCCGGTCATCATCGTGCGGGCCAGCGTGGTCACGCGCGCACCTCCACCATCGCGTTGTCGATGAGCCGCGTCGTCCCGAGGCTGGCCGCGACGAGCAGCAGGGCCTCGCCGACGAAGCCCGCGGGGACCTCCGCGAACGTCTCCGGGTCCACGAGCGCGACGTAGTCCACGTCGACGTCCGCCAGCTCCCGGCGGGCGGCGGTCCGGATCTCGTCGGCACTGCCCGTGGCCCGAACCGCGCGCGACAGCCCGAGCGCGCGGCGGCGTTCGTCGTCGCTCAGGTACGCGTTGCGGCTGGACAGCGCGATGCCGTCGTCGTCGCGCACGATCGGAGCCGCCACAACGGTCACCGGCACGTCGAGGTCGCGGACCATCCGGCGCACGGCGGCCAGCTGCTGCGCATCCTTGGCGCCGAACAGGGCGACCTCGGGCCGCGTGAGGTGCATGAGCTTGAGCACGACCGTGAGCACGCCGTCGAGGTGGCCCGGCCGGCTGGCACCCTCCAGCACGTCCCCGATCGCCCCCGCGCTCACGCGCACGATCGGGTCGCCGTCGGGGTACACGACCTCGGGACCCGGCGCGAACACGATGTCGTCGGGACCCAGCAGGCCGGGGCCGGACAGCAGCGCGACGTCGCGCTCGAGGTCGCGGGGGTAGGTCGCGAGGTCCTCGGTCGGCGCGAACTGCAGCGGGTTGACGAAGATCGTGACGACGACGGCGTCCGCCAGCTCGCGGGCGCGCGCGACGAGCGACAGGTGCCCGGCGTGCAGCGCGCCCATGGTCATGACGACCGCACGCCGGTACGGGCGCGCGGTGTGGGCCGTCCCCACTCTGCCCGCGGTGCTCTCCGTGCGCGGGACCGCCTGCACGTCCTGCACCGCGAGCGCCGCGGCCAGGGCGCCGCGCGTGTGCACCAGCGTCGGCGTCGTCGTCTGCGTCGTCATTCGTCGTCCTCCTGCGGGTCCGGCCCGTCGTCCACCTGCAACGTCCCGGCGTCCTCGTTGATGCCGTCGAGCAGCTCCTGCGCCGCCGCCGGGCCGATGAGCCCCGCCGCCAGCGCTCGTCCCGTCGCCGAGCGCGCCAGGGCACGGTATCCCGCGACGACGTCGACCGCGCCCGTGGAGGCGGCGAACGTGGTGAGGGCCACACCGTGCTCGCGGACCGTGCCGGCATCGCCCCGGCGCACCGGCCCCGTCAGCGCGGTGATCGCGCCCGCGCCCCCGGCGGACTCCGCGCGCAGCGCGCCGTCGAGCGCGGCCTCGAGGAGCGGGCCGAGCATGCGACCCGGGTCCGCGACGCCGGCCGCCGCGAGCGCCTGCGCCGCCTGCGCGACGAGCACCACGAGGTGGTTCGCGCCGTGCGCCAGGGCCGCGTGGTAGAGCGCGCGAGCCTCCTCCGCCAGCACCACCGGCTCGCCGCCGACCTCGACCACCAGGGCCTGGCCGATGGGCAGCACCGGCCCCGGCGCGGTGACAGCGAACGAGCAGCCGACCAGCCGGGACACGTCCAGCGACGTGCCCGTGAACGTCATCGCCGGGTGCAGCGCCAGCGGGATCACGCCGGCCGCGCGCGCCGGCCCGAGCACGTCGACGCCGAACCGCCCCGACGTGTGCACCACGATCTGCCCGACCTGCCAGGCGCCCACGTCCGCCAGCCCCCGGACCAGGCCCGGCAGGGCGTCGTCGGGGACCGTCAGGAGCACGAGCTCCGCGCGGCGGACGACCTCCGGGATGTCCAGCACCGGGACGCCGGGCAGCAGCGCCGACGCGCGCTCGCGGGAGGCCTCCGAGATGGCGGAGACCGCGACCACCGGGTGGCCCGCGGCGCGCAGCGCGCTGCCCAGCACCGCCCCGACCCGCCCCGTGCCGATCACTCCGACCCCGAGCCGGCCCGGGCGGGACGCCGGGTCCGCTGGGGTCACGAGCCCGGTCCGACCGGCGGCGGCTGCGCGCCGGGCTCAAGCGTCGGCGCGCCCACGGCTCGCATCCACTGCTCGGGCGTGGCCGTCGCGCGAGCGTTGCGCGCTCGCTCCGCCTGCTCGTCGAGGAGCGCGGCCGCCACGCCCGCGTCGAGGTGCTCCACGCGCGGGGCCACCGGTCCGGGCGTCGAGTGCAGCACGAACGACGCGAGCCCGAGACGGCGCTGCACGGGACCCTGCGCGAGGCCCAGCGACTGCGTGCGCTCGTGCGGCACGACGTCGACGCTGCGCCAGAAGCGGCCCGACCGGGTCACCAGCGCCCGCTCGGTGACCCTCACGCCGTGCCGCCGCCAGCCGACGGGGTCGACCCACCGGGCCCTGCGGGGCGCGGACGTGAAGCCGCCGTCGGCGTCCCGGCCCGACAGGGCGGCGTCGATCAGGCCCGCGGGGTCGTCGACGCCCAGGTCGGGCAGCACGAGCCAGAGCGCAGTCAGGGCGTCGCCCCGCGTGGCGACCGGGTGCAGCACGGTGTCCCGCTGCTGCTGGTCGCCCTGGCCGTAGCCCGCGACGTTGATCTCGACGCGCCACCAGTCCGGACCGCGCCACAGCGGGCCCTGCCGCAGCCGGATCGCCTGGACGCGTCCCGGCGGCACCGTCTGGGTGCGAGCCTCCGTGAGGCCGTGCCGCAGTCGTATCCCGTCGGGCGAGATCGCCGCGCGGAAGTTGGCGCCCTGGTTGATCCGGCTCCACACGAACGTGATGCCAGCGAACAGCGGGGCGAGCAGCACGAACGCCGCGCTGATGTCCCGGGACACGATGCCCAGCGTGATCGCGCCCGCCACGAGCAGCAGCAGCCCCGGCACCACGCCGGAGCGCAGGGTGGCCGCGACGAGCCGCCCCATCGGCAGCTCGTACACCTGCCGCTCGGGGGCGACCTCGAACGCCGGCGGCGCCGCGGGGACCGCCTGCGCGTCTTCCACGACGGGCGCCACGGCCGCCGGACGCTGGAGCCCGGCCGCCAGCGCCAGCAGCTCCGCGCGCAGCGCCTCCGCCTCGGCCTCCCGCAGGAACGCCAGCGACACCGCCGACCCGCTGCCCCCGGCCACCTCGAGCTTGAGCTCCGCGAGCCCGACCAGCCGGGCGAGAAGCGGCTGCACGACGTCGACGGCCTGGAGCCGGTCGAGGCGCGCCTGGCGCTGCTGGCGGAAGAGGATGCCGGTGCGCAGGTGGACGGCCTCGTCGGTGACCGCGAACCGCGTGACCCGCCACGCGACCGCGGAGTAGCCGAACCCGATCAGCCCGACCAGGATGATCGACCCGATCAGCGCCAGGAACGCGGTCCCGTGCATGAGGTCGATCGCCTGCTTGAGGTTCTCGCCGATCTGGAACCAGCCGATGGCCAGGACCGCGACGAGCACCTTCCATCCCTTGAGCGCCGGCGTGACCGGATGCATCCGACGCCACCCGGTGACGTCCTCGTCGCGCTCGGTCTCCACGTCCGGTGAGCTGGTCACAGCCCCGCCAGCCGCGCCTCGCCCCGCGATGCCATCCGGTCCCGCAGGCGCGCGGCCTCGTGGGGCGGAAGGCCGTCGATCGACGCGCTCGTCGCCGGGGACGCGGTGTGCAGCTGCACCGAGGCGATCTGGAACCGCCGGGCCAGCGGCCCCGCGTTGACGTCGACGTACTGCATGCGGCCGTACGGCACGACCACCAGCGAGCGGAACATGATGCCGCGCCGCACCAGCAGGTCGTCCGCTCGCTCGGCGTAGGCCATCGCCCGCACCTGGCGCGGCACCAACCAGACGATCCACAGGAAGAACAGCAGGACGACGGCCGGGAACACCCACAACCAGGCGTCGCCGACGAGCACCGCGAGCAGCACGGTCAGCACGAGGATCGGGGTCTGCACGATGGCCGTCGTCGTGAGCCGCGCGCCGACCAGCCGACGCGACACCGGGGTCCAGGTGACGTCGGCGGGGTCGAACGGCTCGCGAGTGCCGGGGACGGCGTCGGAGGTCATGGATCCATCCTCCCACCCGCTCACGGGGCGCTGGGGTCCGCTGCGGGCCGCTCGCTGGCGGCGTCGGCACCAGCCTCGGGCGGCGGCACGCGGCAGAACCACTCGACCACCAGGCCCACGACCGCGAGCACCACGGCACCGCCCGCCGCCACCCCCGCGGCGGCGGCCCGTCCCCCGTTGCCGGGCACGTCGAGGTCGCTGACCAGGGTCAGCACCTGGCCGCCGTACCAGCCGGCCAGGAGCGCGCCCGTGTAGCACGACGCCTTGGCGAGCACCGCAGTGCGGGCCGCGCGGATCGGGTCGAGCGTGGGCCGCTTGCCGTGCAGGAACTGCCGCACCGCCCAGCCCATGGAGAACACGACGGCCGCGATGAGCAGCTCCACCACGACCACCAGCCACGGGACGGAGGGCAGCATGCCGCCGCGACCCGCGACGGCGCGCAGCACGATCCACGTGATCGCGGCGCCGGCGGCGGCGATCAGCAGCAGCGTCTGCCAGCGGGTGCGATGGATCACGCGTCCTGGGCCTCCGGCCGGCCGGTCTGGACCGCACCCGTGTCGTTGCCGGCCGGGATCGGAGCGGTCAGCCAGTCGAGCGCGAGCCACCGGACGCCCTCACGGTCCGGCGCCGTCGCGGCCAGCGCGCCCACCGGCCCGCCGCCGAGGCCCGGCAGCACGGCCTGCGGGTCCAGCTGCGCCCACGGCTGCAGCACGAACGCGCGCTCGTGGGCCCGCGGGTGCGGCAGCTCGAGGTCGTCGGTCACGGCGAGCACCGAGCCGTACAGCACGATGTCGATGTCCAAGGTCCGCGGCCCCCAGTGCTCCTGCCGCTCCCGGCCATGGGCCTGCTCGATCGCCTGGGTGGCGCGCAGCAGCTCCCGCGCGGCGAGGGTGGTCCTCGCGAGCACGACGGCGTTGAGGTAGTCCGGGGACTGCTCCGGACCGCCGACGGCGGCGGTCCGGGCCAGCGGCGAGACCTCCGTGACCTCGATCCCCGGGGTCCCGGCCAGGTCGGTGACCGCCTGGCGCAGCGTCTCCTGCGCGGGACCGAGGTTGGCGCCGAGCGCGAGGACGATCTCGACCGGCTGATCCGGGACCTGGTCCAAGACGTCGACGACCACCTCGCCGGTGACCACCTGCTCCTCCGGCGCGTACGGGGCGAGCTCGGTCGAGGCGTCGGGACCCTCCACCGACAGCGCCCCGGGTGCGGGCGGGCCGGTCGGCACAGCCGCCGCGACGACCGCCCCGCCGGGCGCCGGCGTCACCGGGAAGGTCGCCGTCGCGGTGGGCACGGGCCGGGAGGTCGGCTCCGTGATCGGGCGTGGCCGGTACGGCTCGGCGGCGGGCAGCTTGGACCGGTCGCGGTGGATGGCGACCACGACGTCGCCGAACGGGACGGTGATGGGCGCGTTCGGCTTGTGCACGGCGACGTCGACCGCCTGCACGATGCCCGAGGCCAGCACGGTCGCCGCGATGCGCTCGGCCACGGTCTCGATGAGGTCGACCGGCTCGCCCGACAGCACGGCGGCCACCTGCTCGGCCAGCTCGCCGTAGTGCAGGGTGTGCGCGAGGTCGTCGCGGGCGGCGGCCCGACGGGTGTCCAGGTGGACCACGATGTCCGCGACGAACGTCTGCCCCTCCCGGCGCTCGTGCTCGAACACCCCGTGGTAGCCCATCGCGGTGATGCCCGTCAGCCTGATCTGGTCGAGCCGGCGCCCGCTGGCGTCCAGCGCGTCGTGCCGGCTCTCGTCGTCCGTCGTCACCGCGTGCTCCCTCCGGTTCTCGCGTCCTCGTCCACGGCCAGCTCGTCCTCGATCGGGTCCTCGGTGGCCCCACCGCCCGCGCTCCCGTGCGCACCCTCCCACGCCGCGGCGACACGCACGGCGTCCGCGGAGCCGGGCACCTCGTGCACCCGCACGCACCAGGCCCCCGCCGCCGCCACCAGCGCGGACACGGCCGCGGTGGCACGGTCGCGCGCGAGCGGTGGCGCGGGTGCCCCGTCCGGGCCTGCCAGCAGGTGCCCGAGGAACCGCTTGCGGCTCGCGCCGACCAGTACCGGGAAGCCGTCCGCCACCAGCTCCGGGAGCCGCGCGAGCAGCGGCCAGTTGCTGGCCCCCGACTTGGCGAAGCCCAGACCCGGGTCGAGCACCACCTGCTCGTCGCGCACGCCCGCCGCCCGCAGCGCGGCGACGCGCGCGGCGAGCTCGCGTCGGACGTCCGTCACCACGTCGTCGTAGTCGTCGAGGTCGTCCATGACGTCGGCGTGCCCGCGCCAGTGCATCGCCACGTAGACCGCGCCCGACTCGGCGACCGCCTCGTACATCTGGTCGTCGGCCAGGCCGCCCGAGACGTCGTTGATGATCGCGGCACCCCGCTCCACCGCCTGCCGGGCGACGACCGCGCGCGTGGTGTCGACGCTGACCGTGGCGCCGCGCGCGACCAGCTCCTCGATCACGGGCAGCACCCGGGCCAGCTCGTCGTCGACCGCGACCCTCCGGGCGCCGGGGCGCGTCGACTCACCGCCGACGTCCAGCAGGTCCGCGCCCTGGTCGAGCAGCTCGAGGCCATGCGCCACCGCCGCGCCGGGCGTGAACCAGCGACCGCCGTCCGAGAACGAGTCCGGGGTGACGTTGACGACGCCCATGACGAGCGTGCGCCGCAGGTCGTGCAGACCCGCCGGCAGCGGTGCCGGGCGGGCGGAGGGGCCGGGGCCTGTCACGGTGCCGAGCCTAGGGTGTGCCGGCGGGGGCGTCAGCGGCCGAGCACGAGGCTCATGGCCTCGGCCCGGGTGGCGACGTCCCGCATCTGCCCGCGCACCGCGGAGGTCACCGTGCGGGAGCCCGGCTTGCGGACCCCGCGCATCGACATGCAGAGATGCTCGCACTCGACGACGACGAGCACGCCGCGGGGCTCCAGCTCCGCGACCAGGGCGTCGGCGATCTGCGACGTGAGGCGTTCCTGCACCTGCGGGCGGCGCGAGTACACGTCGACCAGCCGGGCCAGCTTGCTCAGGCCCGTGATGCGGCCGTCGACCCCCGGGATGTAGCCGACGTGCGCGACACCGTGGAAGGGCACCAGGTGGTGCTCGCACGTGGAGTACACCTCGATGTCCTTGACCAGCACCATCTCCTCGTGGCCGAGGTCGAAGGTGGTGGTCAGCACGTCGGCGGGCTCCTGGTACAGGCCCGCGAAGATCTCGCGGTACGCCCGCGCCACCCGCGCCGGCGTCTCCTTGAGGCCCTCGCGGTCGGGGTCCTCGCCCACCGCGATCAACAGCTCGCGGATGGCAGCCTCGACGCGGTCCTGGTCGTACTCCCCCACTGCGGTGCCGTGCGTGTGCACCGGCCCGATCGTCCCGTCCGCCATCGTGGTCCCTACGCGTCCGGGGTCTGCGACGGCGGCACCTGGATGATGTGCTCCCCCGGGAACCCGAAGGCCTCGGCGGCCTCGTCCTCGGGGATGATCGGGTGGCCGTTCAGGGCCGCCTTCTCCGCGGCCGTCATGACCGGCGGCCGGTCCGAGACCGCGCGCTGCTCGCTCGAGAGCCACACCTGGCGCGGCGGCCGCTTGGTGATCGGCTCGAAGATCTTGGCGAGCTGCTCCTGGTTGAGCGTCTCCTTCTCGAGCAGCTCGAGCACGAGCGCGTCGAGCACGTCGCGGTACTCGACCAGGATCTCCCACGCCTCGTCGTGCGCCCGCTCCATCAGCGAGCGGACCTCGAGGTCGATGGAGGCGGCGATGTCCTCGGAGTAGTCGCGCCCGTGGCCCATGTCGCGGCCCATGAAGACCTCGCCGGAGGCCTGGCCGAGCTGGATCGCGCCGAGCCGGGCGCTCATGCCGAACTGCGTGACCATCTTGCGGGCCGTCGCCGACGCCTTCTCGATGTCGTTGCTCGCACCCGTCGTCGGGTCGTGGAACACGAGCTCCTCGGCCACGCGACCGCCCATGGCGTAGGACAGCGTGTCCAGCAGCTCGTTGCGGGTGGTCGAGTACTTGTCCTCGGTGGGCATGACCATCGTGTACCCGAGCGCGCGACCGCGCGGCAGGATCGTCACCTTGGTGACCGGGTCGGTGTACCGGAGCGCCGCCGCCACCAGGGCGTGGCCGCCCTCGTGGTACGCGGTGATCTTGATCTCCTTGGAGTTCATGATCCGCGTGCGCTTCTGCGGGCCCGCGATGACGCGGTCGATCGCCTCGTCCAGCGTGTGGTCGGTGATGGTCGCCTGGCCGGTGCGCGCGGTGAGCAGCGCGGCCTCGTTGAGCACGTTGGCCAGGTCCGCGCCGGTGAACCCGGGGGTGCGGCGGGCGACGACGTTGAGGTCGACGTGCGGCGCCATCGGCTTGCCCTGCGAGTGCACCTGCAGGATCCGCTCACGACCCTTGAGGTCCGGCGGATCCACGGCCACCTGGCGGTCGAACCGGCCGGGGCGCAGGAGCGCGGGGTCGAGGATGTCGGGGCGGTTGGTGGCGGCGATGAGGATGACGTTCGCGTTCGCGTCGAAGCCGTCCATCTCGACCAGCATCTGGTTGAGGGTCTGCTCGCGCTCGTCGTGCCCGCCGCCCATGCCGGCGCCGCGGTGGCGGCCGACGGCGTCGATCTCGTCGATGAAGATGATCGCCGGGGCGTTCTCCTTGGCCTGGTYGAACAGGTCACGGACACGGCTGGCGCCGACACCGACGAACATCTCGACGAAGTCCGAGCCGGAGATCGAGTAGAACGGCACGCTCGCCTCACCGGCGACCGCGCGGGCGAGCAGCGTCTTGCCGGTTCCGGGAGGGCCGTACAGCAGCACGCCCTTGGGGATCTTGGCGCCGACGGCCTGGAACTTGGCCGGCTCCGCGAGGAACTCCTTGATCTCCTGGAGCTCCTCGACCGCCTCGTCGACACCCGCGACGTCCGAGAACGTGACCTGCGGGGACTCCTTGTTGACCAGCTTCGCCTTCGACTTGCCGAAGCTCATCACCCGCGAGCCGCCGCCCTGCATGTTGGACATGAGGAACCAGAAGATGCCCAGGATGATGACGAACGGCAGCACCAGCCCGAGCAGGCTGCTCCACCACGAGGTCTGCGGCACGACGGACGTGTAGCCCTTGTCCAGGTCCGCGTCCGCGATCGCGTTGACGACGGACTCGCCCTGCGGCACCACGTAGTTGAACTGGACCAGCTTGCCGAGGTTCTTGTCGTCCTTCTCGAAGTCCGCCTTCAGCGTCAGGTCGACCCGCTGGACACCCTCCGTGATCTTCGCCTGGTCGACCTTGCCGTCCGCGAGCAGCGTGATGCCGTCGGACGTGTCGATCTTGCTGATGCGCGGGGAGGCGAGCGTGGAGGCGCCGATGTACAGCAGGATCACGGCGATGATGACCCACAGGATGGGGCCTCGTGCTAGTCGCTTGACGTTCATGGGCGATCGGGGCAGGGCCCCTCAACCTCCGCTCGCGGGACTGGTGGCCTCGAAGTTACACGGAGTTCCTGAGGGAACCCGACCGTGTTCACCGAGGGCGCACTCGCGCTCAGGCGCCGTAGACGTGGGGGGCGAGGGTGCCCACGAACGGCAGGTTCCGGTACTTCTCCGCGTAGTCCAGGCCGTAGCCGACGACGAACTCGTTCGGGATGTCGAAGCCCACGTAACGGACGTCGACGTCGACCTTGGACGCCTCGGGCTTGCGGAGCATCGTCGCGATCTCGACCGTGGCCGGGCCGCGCGAGCGCAGGTTGGACAGGAGCCAGGAGAGGGTCAGGCCCGAGTCGATGATGTCCTCGACGATGAGCACGTGCCGGCCGGTGAGGTCCGCGTCGAGGTCCTTGAGGATCCGCACGACGCCCGAGGACTTGGTACCCGAGCCGTACGACGAGACCGCCATCCAGTCCATCTGCACCGAGTGGTGCAGGCGCCGGGCCAGGTCGGCCATGACCATGACCGCGCCCTTCAGGACGCCGACGAGCAGCAGGTCCTTGCCCTCGTAGTCGGCGTCGATCTTCGCCGCGATCTCGTCGAGCCGCTGGTGCAGCTGCTCCTCGGTGAGGAGGACCCGCTCGAGGTCGTCGCCCATGTCCGCAGGGTCCACCGAAGTTGCTCCTCTTGATCCACGTACCCGGCTGGCTCCCGCTACGACGCGGGGGCCGGGCCCAGAGCAAGCCTGCCACACGCCCGGCGGGCCGCGACTCCGCCCGGCAGCGCGACGGCACCCTGTCCGTGCCAGTCCGTGACCAGCGCGTCGACCGCCAGCACGTGCGCGCGATGGAGCGCCCCCGCCGGGCTTCCCGCGGCGACGGCGGCGGCCCGCAGCGCGCGCGTGCGCAGCGCAGCCGGGGCGTGCGCGAGGACGTCGAGGTCGAGGCCCTCGTCGGTGCGCGCGGCGTCGAGCAGCTCGCCCGCCAGCACGTCCAGCACGTCGGCGTCCTCGCGCAGCTGGGCCGCCGTGCGCGCCAGCGCCTCCGCGACGCCGGGGCCGAGCACGCGCTCGAGCGTCGGCAGCGCCTCGCCGCGGACCCGGCTGCGCAGGGCGGAGTCGGGGTGCTCGTGGTCGTTGGTCGGGTCCTGCCAGGGGCGCAGGCCGAGCGCCGCGCAGACCGCCACGGTGTCGGCCCGGCGCAGCGCGAGCAGCGGGCGTCGGAACCGTCCGCGCACCGCCGGCATGCCCGCGAGCGCCCGCGCGCCCGAGCCACGGGCCAGGCCCAGCAGCACGGTCTCGGCCTGGTCGTCGAGCGTGTGGCCCAGCAGCACGGCGGCGGCACCGCGCTCGTCGGCCACCCTCTCCAGCGCCGCGTAGCGCGCCGTCCGGGCGGCGGCCTCCCCGCGCCCGTCGACCTCGACCCGGACGACCTCCGCATCCAGGCCGAGGGTCCGGCAGGCCGCCGCGGCCTCGTCGGCAACCTGCCCCGACCCGTCCTGGAGGCCGTGGTCGACGACGATGCCCAGGGCGCGCCAGGCGGGCCCCCGACGCGCGGACCGCTGCGCCACGAACGCCGAGCCCGCCGCGAGTGCGAGCGAGTCCGGTCCACCCGAGCAGGCGACCAGCACCAGCGCGTCGGGGGGCAGGTCCGCGACCGATGCCGCGACCGCCGAGCGGACCGCGGCGACCGACGGGGCCGGACCGCTCACCCGTGCACCCGGCGCACCCATGCCCGCGGGTCCGAGATCTCCTGGGGCTTCGGCAGGTGCTCCGCCGACGTCCACACGGCGTTGAGGCCGGCCAGGCCGACGTCCTTGCGCACCGCCCGGACGAACGCGGCGCCGTCGCGGTACTGCGCGAGCTTGGTGTCGAGGCCGAGCAGCCGCCGCAGCACGCGGTCGAAGCCCTTCGCCTTCGCGGCCTCGTCGCGGCGGGTCTCGAACGCCTTGCGGATCTTGCGGACGCTCGGCACCACCCGCGGCCCGACCTCGTCCATCGCGACGTCGGCGTGCCCCTCCAGCAGCGACATGACCGCGCCGACCTCCTCGAAGACCTCCCGCTGGCGGGCGGAGAGCAGGTCGAGCACGCCCACGCCGTCGTCGKCACCCGCCGCCATGGCGCGCGACACCGCCCGCACGAGCTCGCCCACGCGCGGGACCAGCGCCTTGTCCGCCGCGAGGTCGCCCATGAGCTCGCCCGCCCGGCCCCGCAGGTGCTCCGCCAGCCAGGGTGCCGCCGCGAACTGCAACGCGTGGGTCTGCTCGTGCAGTGCGACCCAGAGCCGGAAGTCCGACGGGTCGACCCGCAGCCGGCGCTCGTGGTGCAGCACGTTGGGCGCGACGAGAAGCAGGCGCCCGCGGCCCTCGCGCGCCGTGAACGGGTCGAACTGACCGAGGACCTTGCCGGACAGCAGCGCGAGGACGCCGCCGACCTGGACGGCGGCCGCCGCGCGGGACGCGTTGCTCGTCTCGCTCGTCGCGAGCGGCCCCGTCATCGCCGCGAACGTCTCCGCGTTGGCCCGCGCCCAGCGCGCGCGGTCGACGACGACCACGCGGGAGACCTCGGCGGGCGGGGTGCCGTCGACGGCCTCCAGCCCGGTGATGCGCGAGGCGTGGACGGCGGCGCGGCCCGCGGCGTCGCGCAGCTCGTCGACGAGCGCGACCAGCTCGTCGCGGCCGGCGAGGGGTCCGGGGGCGGCAAGCCGTCCGGCGATGCGGGCGGCAAGGTCCCAGTCGACCGGTCCTTCGGGGGTCTCCACCCGGTCAAACTAACCGCAGCCGCAGCCCGACAGCGCGGTGACGAACGAGTCGATGGCGGCGCGCGGCGCCCACTGGCCACCGTCGGGCGTCGCGTCCGCCAGCACGACGAACACCAGCTGGCGCGCGTCGGCGTCCAGGACCGTCCCCGCCAGCGCCGTCACGTGCGGCAGGCTGCCGGTCTTCGCGCGCACCAGGCCGCGGGCGCTCGACTGCGTGTACCGGTCGCTCAGGGTGCCCGTCAGGCCCCCGATCGGCATGCCCGTGGCGACGTCGCGCAGCACACCGTGCGCGGGGTCGGTGGCCAGCCGCAGCAGGCCGAGCAGGAGGTCGGGCGGCAGCACCGAGCCCGCGCCGAGGCCCGACGCGTCGACCAGGTGCGCGCCGTCGATATCGATGCCCTCCACCGACACCGCGTGCAGCACCGCGGTCGCGCCGCCCTCGAAGCTGGGCGGCAGGCCCTCGTGGATGGCGACCAGCCGGCTGACCACCTCCGTGATCGTGTTGTCGGACGTGTCGAGGAAGTGGTGCACGATCCCGTCCAGCGGCGCGGACTGCACGACGCCGATCTCGCGCCCGCCGTCGGGCGCGACGGTCCGGGTGGGCGTGCCGTCGACCGCGATGCCCGCCTCCGTCAGCCGCTGCGCGAACACCTTCGCCGCCGCGAGCGACGGGTCCGGGTAGCGCGGGGGGTACTCGCCGGGCTTGATCTTGGCAGTGTCGACCGCGAGCGCGGTGACGGGTGCGACGAACCCCGCGGCGATGTCCGCCGTGTTCCACGTCGGGCTCAGGGACGGCCCGGTGAACAGGTAGTCGTCGAACCCGAGGCTCACCGTGCCCACGCCCTCGAGCTGCAGGGCCTTCGCCACCTGGGCGGCGAGGTCGGCGAGGCCCGCGTGGCCCTCGACGGCCGTCGGGTCGCCCGCGCCCGCGGCGAGCATCATGTCTCCCCCGCCGACCAGCACGATGCTGCTGCCCGACCCGCGCACGACGCTCGTCGGCAACGTGACGTCCGGGCCGAGGGTGTCCAGCGACGCGATGGCCGTGACCAGCTTGGCCGTCGACGCCGGGGTCCGGCCCTGCTCCGGCACGTGACCCGCGAGCACGTCGCCCGTGAGCTGGTCCGCGACGACCACGCCGACGCTCGCACCCATCCTGGGGTCGGCGACGAGCCCGTCGACGAGCGCCTGGACGGCGGGGTCGCCCGGCACGGGCGCCTGCGGATCGAGGTCGGTGAGCGCCGGGACGGTCGTCGTCGGGTCGACCGCACCGGGAGCCGTGGGGAACGGCAGGGGCTCGGGCGGCGCCTCCTCGAGGGTCACCATGCCCGGCACCACGTCGTACGCGTCGGCCGTCACGTACGCCGCACCTGCCAGGATGACCACGAGCAGGCCCGTGCCGACGACCCTCGCCGCTGTGGCCATCGTCACCCGCCCCGCTCGATCCGTCGCGGGACGCCCCGCCCCGCGGTGCGTCAGACTACTGTCCGAGACAAGGGCGCCCCCGACACCTCGGCGCGCCGCACGACGAGTGTCGCGCGACCGACGGTCCCGGATTCCGGGCGCGGACGTGGGCGGAGGAGAGCTGCTGTGGAGTTCGACGTCACGATCGAGATCCCGAAGGGTCAGCGCAACAAGTACGAGGTGGACCACGCGACGGGGCGCATCCGCCTCGACCGGATGCTGTTCACCTCGACGCGCTACCCCGACGACTACGGCTTCATCGAGGGCACCCTCGGCGAGGACGGCGACCCGCTGGACGCGCTGGTGCTGCTCGAGGAGCCGACGTTCCCCGGCTGCCTCATCCGTTGCCGGGCCCTCGGCATGTTCCGCATGCGCGACGAGGCCGGCGGCGACGACAAGGTCCTGTGCGTGCCCACCGGTGACCAGCGGGCCGCCTGGCGCCAGGACATCGACGACGTCTCCGACTTCCACCGCCTCGAGATCCAGCACTTCTTCGAGGTCTACAAGGACCTCGAGCCCGGCAAGTCCGTCGAGGGCGCCCACTGGACGGGCCGCTCGGAGGCCGAGGCCGAGATCGAGCGCAGCCGCCAGCGAGCCATCGACACGAACTACTACGCCCACTGAGCCGCCGGCTCTAGCTCTCCTGCTTTCCCCGCAACGTCCGCACATTCGAGCGTCCCGACGCCTGATTGTGCGGACGTTGCGCATTCCAGCCCCTTGCGTCCGCAGATTCGGTCGTCCCGGCGCTCGAATGTGCGGACGTTGTGGACCGGCTTGCTCCTGCTCTCGAGACGCCCCCAGGGCCGGTCATCCGCAGCCTCGTCCACGGATCCGCCCCCGTCGGGTCCGTGGCTGCGGCGGGGCGCCACGCTCGCTCGATGTCGTCCTCGCCAGATCGAGCCCGCCGACGGTGTGCCGTGGAACAGCTGGCCGACCGTCAGGCGGGCGTGGTCGCGCGGTCGCAAGCGCTCGCTGTCGGCGTCACTCCGTCGCACCTCAGGGCGGAAGTCGATGCCGAGCGGTGGCGCCCGGCCGGCCGGCGCAGCCTCGTCGTGCGGCCCTCCACCCGCGACGACCGAGCGGACTGGTGGCTCGCCGTGCTGGAGTGCGCACCGCAGGCCGCTCGCGGCGTCCGGCCCCGCGCGGCCCTCGGAGGTCTCAGCGCTCTCCAGGCAGCAGGACTCGAGGGCATCGCCGGGGACGGCCTGGTCCACGTCTGCGCGCCGAAGTCGTCCCACCCGATGGTGACCGCGTCCGACGTCCGCCTGCACGAGACGCGACGCTGGCGGGACGACGACGTCATTGGCGCGGGCATCCCGCGCACGAGGCCGGAGGTCGCGACCATCCAGGCGGCGCTGTGGGCTCGCACCGACCGGGAGGCGGCGCTGCTGCTCGTCGCGCCCGTGCAGCAGCGGCTGACCAGCCCGAGCGCCCTGTCCGATGTGCTGGACCGCGTCCGCCGGGACAAGCGGCGCACGCTGCTCCGGGCCGTTCTCGGAGACGTGGCAGACGGTGTCCGGTCGTTGAACGAGCTCGACTTCGCCGCGATGTGCCGCCGTCGGGGGCTGCCCGAGCCTGACCGCCAGTCCGTCGTCGACCATCCTGGCGGGCGGTCGTACCTCGACGTGCGGTGGCGACGATGGCGCGTGGTGGTCGAGATCGACGGCATCGGCCACCTGCGGCTCGACCGATGGGTCGACGACAGCCTTCGGCACAACGAGATCGCGTTGGGCGGAGAGATCGTGCTCAGGGTGCCGAGCCTCGGTCTCCGCCTGGACCCTGAACGCCAGCTCGACATCGTCGAGCGCGCGCTCCGCAAGGCGGGCTGGCGCCCAGCACTCTGACGTTCAGCCCCGCAACGTCCGCACGATCAAGCGTCCCGACAACCGAATCTGCGGACGTTCCGGTCGGGGTGATGCGGACGTCCGCATGTTCGAGCGTACGGACGATCGAATGTGCGGACGTTGCGGGATCAGGCGGGGGGAAGGCCGGGTGGCCGGTGCTAGGGGCGGCCGGCGTAGGGCATCGTGCTGCCCCAGCGCATGGAGGTGACGCGGAGGGGGTCGCCCGGCTTGGACGCCTCCATGATCTGGCCGTTGCCCGCCCAGATGGCCACGTGGTAGATCGCGTCGGCGTTGTTCGGGTCGGTGGACCAGAAGACGAGGTCGCCGGGGCGCAGCTCGTTGTAGCTGATCTTGAGGACCTGCTTGTACTGGTCGCGCGTGGTGCGGGCGAGGTTGACCCCCGCGGTGCGCCAGGACGTCATGGTCAGGCCGGAGCAGTCGTAGCCCGCGGGACCGACGCCGCCCCAGATGTACGGCAGCCCGATCTTGGTCTTCGCCCAGGCCAGGGCGGCCGCGCCCCCTCCGGCCGAGCCGCGCGACGTGCCGGTGCCGAGGCCGTACCTCGGCGGGGCCGGGGTGGTCGGGGGCGGCGTGGTGACGGGCGGCGGCGGCGTGGTGACGACCGGCGGCGCGGTGGTGACGGGAGGCGCGGTCGTGACCGGCGGCGCGGTCGTGACGGGCGGCGTGGTCGTGGCGGGGGGCGCGGTCGTGGCGGGAGGCGTCGTCGTGGCGGGAGGGGTGGTCGTCGACCCGCCGCCCGAGGACGACGAGCCACCGGTGGCCGGGGGCGGCGTCGCGACGACCGGCGCCGGCGGGGGCCGCAGGGCCGCGGCCCGGGCGGCCGCCTCCTCGCGATCGCGGCGCTGCTGGTCGAGGAAGTCCTGGCGCTGGCGCTCGACGTCGGCGCTGGTCTGGCGGGCCGCGGCGAGGGCCGTGATGAGGCCGTCGCGCTCGGCCGCCGCAGCGGTCTGGGCGGCCTGGGCGTCGGTCTGCGCCTGCTCGGCGGCGGCGAGGGCGTCGG
>NZ_JBFUMP010000013.1:0-106475 GCF_054049315.1 Cellulomonas sp. P5_E12
CGGCCGCCGCCTCCGCGGCTGCCAGCGCCGCCGCAGCCGCCTGCGCCTTCGCCTCAGCCGCCTCGGCGGCGGCCTGCGCGGCGGCCGCGCGCAAGGCGGCGAGGTCKGCCGCGGACGAGCCGGAGGCCGACGCTGGCGTGCTGTCCGACATGTCCGGAGCATACGGCGGGGGAGCCGGCCGCACCCGGCCGGGGTGCGGGGGGAGCGCCACCGGTCGGTAAACTCGCCGGGTGACCTCGCAGGACGCCCCCGCCGCCATCCCGACCGCCTCCGACGACGTGCCTTTCCGCTACACGGCTGAGCTCGCGCGGGAGATCGAGCTGCGCTGGCAGGACGAGTGGGCGGACCGCGGCACCTTCTTCGCGGCCAACCCGTCGGGCGACCTCACCGACGGCGACGGGAACCACGCGGACGCCGCGCAGCCCGCGTTCTTCGTGATGGACATGTTCCCGTACCCCTCGGGCGCGGGGCTGCACATCGGGCACCCGCTCGGCTACATCGCCACCGACGTCGTCGGCCGGTTCCGCCGCATGCAGGGCGACAACGTGCTGCACGCGCTGGCGTTCGACGCGTTCGGCCTGCCCGCCGAGCAGTACGCGGTGCAGACGGGCCAGCACCCGCGGACCACCACCGAGGCGAACATCGAGATCATGCAGCGCCAGCTGCGCCGGCTGGGCCTGGCCCACGACCCGCGCCGCACGTTCGCGACGATCGACCCGGGCTACGTGCGCTGGACGCAGTGGATCTTCCTGCAGATCTTCGACTCCTGGTACGACGAGACGGCGCCGCGTCCGGACGGCGGCGTCGGCCGTGCGCGCCCGATCGCGGAGCTGGTGGCCGAGTACGACGCGGGGCGGCGCGGGTCGGAGTGGGCGGGCCTGGACGAGGTCGCTCGCCGGCGCGTGCTCGACACGCACCGGCTGGCGTACGTCTCCGAGACGCCGGTCAACTGGTGCCCGGGCCTGGGCACGGTGCTGGCCAACGAGGAGGTCACCTCCGACGGCCGCTCCGAGCGCGGCAACTTCCCGGTGTTCCAGCGCAGCCTGCGCCAGTGGAACATGCGGATCACCGCCTACGCCGACCGCCTCATCGACGACCTCGAGCACATCGACTGGCCCGACAAGGTCAAGGCGATGCAGCGCAACTGGATCGGCCGCTCGTCGGGTGCCCGCGTGCGCTTCGCCGTGCAGGGCGGCGACCAGGTCGAGGTGTTCACCACCCGACCGGACACGCTGTTCGGCGCGACGTTCGTCGTCGTCGCCCCCGAGCACCCGCTCCTGGACGAGGTGCCGACAGCCTGGCCCGACGGCACGAAGGACGTGTGGACGGGCGGCCACCGCAGCCCGGCCGACGCCGTCGCGTCCTACCGTGCCGAGACGGCCTCCAAGACCGCGGTCGAGCGGCAGGCCGACGCCGGCCGCAAGACCGGCGTGTTCACCGGCCACCTGGCGCAGAACCCCGTGAACGGCGAGCTGCTGCCCGTCTTCACCGCCGACTACGTCCTCATGGGTTACGGCACCGGCGCGATCATGGCGGTGCCGGGCGGCGACGAGCGCGACTTCGCGTTCGCGCAGGCGTTCGACCTGCCCGTCGTCTACACGATCGACGCCCCCGAGGGCACGGAGCCCGGCGCGCGCACCGGCGACGGCGTCGCGATCAACTCGTCGAACGACGAGGTGAGCCTGGACGGGCTTCCGGTCGCCGACGCCAAGGCGGCGATCACCGACTGGCTGACCGCGAAGGGCGTCGGCGAGGGCACCATCACGTACCGCCTGCGCGACTGGCTGTTCAGCCGCCAGCGCTACTGGGGCGAGCCGTTCCCGATCGTCTACGACGAGCACGACCTGCCGCTCGCCGTCCCGGAGTCGGCCCTGCCGGTGAACCTGCCCGACGTGCCGGACTACTCGCCGCGCACGTTCGACGCGGACGACGCGCACTCCACCCCCGAGCCGCCCCTGGGCCGCAACGAGGACTGGGTCCACGTCACGCTCGACCTGGGCGACGGCCCGAAGCAGTACCGCCGCGACACCAACACGATGCCCAACTGGGCGGGGTCGTGCTGGTACTACCTGCGCTACCTCGACCCGACCAACGACACCGCCCTGGTGGACCCGGCGCTCGAGCAGTACTGGATAGGCCCGGGCCACGGCGAGCAGAAGCCGGACTCCGTCGGCGGCGTCGACCTGTACGTCGGCGGCGTCGAGCACGCGGTCCTGCACCTGCTGTACGCGCGGTTCTGGCACAAGGTCCTGCACGACCTGGGCCACCTCTCCAGTGGCGAGCCGTTCCACAAGCTGTTCAACCAGGGCTACATCCAGGCGTACGCGTACACCGACGCGCGGGGTACCTACGTCGAGGCGGCCGAGGTGGTCGAGGACGCCGGCGTGCCGTCGGGATACTCGTGGAAGGGCAAGGAGGTGTTCCGCGAGTACGGCAAGATCGGCAAGTCGCTGAAGAACGCCATCTCGCCCGACCAGATGTACGCCGACTACGGCGCCGACACGCTGCGGGTCTACGAGATGTCGATGGGCCCGCTCGACCTGTCCCGCCCGTGGGAGACGCGCGCGGTCGTCGGCTCGCAGCGCTTCCTCCAGCGGCTGTGGCGCAACGTCGTCGACGAGACCACCGGCGCGACCGTGGTCTCCGACGAGGCGCCGTCGCAGGAGACCCTGCGGGTGCTGCACCGGGCGATCGCGGACACGACGGCGGACATGTCGGCCATGCGCGTCAACACCGCGATCTCGCGCCTCATCGTGCTGAACAACCACCTCACCACCTTGCCGACGACGCCCCGCGCCGCCGTCGAGGCACTCGTGCTCATGACCGCGCCGGTCGCCCCGCACGTGGCGGAGGAGCTGTGGTCGCGCCTGGGCCACGAGCGCTCTCTGGCGCACGAGCCGTTCCCGGTCGCGGACCCCGCCTACCTGGTGGAGGACACGGTCACGTGCATCTTCCAGGTGCAGGGCAAGGTGCGCGGCCGCGCCGAGGTCGCCCCGGACATCTCCGACGACGACCTGCGCGAGCTGGCGCTGGCCGACGTGGGCGTGCAGCGCGCGCTCGACGGCCGTGGCATCCGGACTGTCGTCGTCCGGGCACCCAAGCTCGTCAACGTCGTCCCGGCCTGATCGCCGTGCCCGTCCGCCGTCGGCCCGAGCAGCCGTCGGTGGCGATCGTCACCGACTCGACCGCGTCGCTGCCGGAGGGGGCCGCCGAGCGGTGGGGCGTCGGCGTGGTGCCGCTTGACGTGGTCGTCGACGGCGAGCGGCACGTCGAGGGCGTCGACCTGTCACCGCAGTCCCTGCTCGCCGCGCTGACCAAGGGCGTGACGGTCACGACGTCGCAGCCTCCGCCCGCCGCGTTCGCGTCCGCGTACGAGCGCGCCGCCGCGTCGGGAGCCCGCGAGATCGTCTCGATCCACCTGTCCGGCGAGCTGTCGGGCACGGTCCGTGCAGCTCGGCTCGCCGCCGAGTCGTCGTCCGTCCCCGTGCACGTCGTCGACTCCGGCGTCGTCGCGATGGCGTTGGGCTTCGCCGTGCTCGACGCAGCCCGCTTCTCCGCCGGACCGGAGGTCGCCGTCACCGCCGCTCCCGCGACCGGCCCGCTGGCGGCCGCCCGAGCCTGGTGGCACGCCCGCGCCTTGCCCGAGGCAAGACTCCCGTCCGGTGGAGAGGTCGCCGAGCACGCGCGCACGGTCGCGGCGTCGACGCGGGTCTGGTTCCTGGTCGACTCGCTCGACCACCTCCGACGCGGCGGGCGACTGAGCGTGCCGGCGACCGCGATCGGCATCGTGCTCGGGCTGCGTCCGATCCTCACGCTGCACGCCGGTGGCATCGACGTCCTCGAGAAGGTGCGCACCCGTCGGGCCGCTCGCGACCGTCTGGTGGCCCTCGCCGTCGCCGACGTCGCCCGACGCTCGTCCGCGCGCGTCGCCGTGCACCACCTCGGGCAGCCCGAGCTCGCGGAAGCCCTCGCCGCCGAGGTCGTCGCGGCGGCCGGCGACCGGCTGGTCGAGACCGCGGTCTGCGAGTCCAGCGCCGTCCTGGCCGCCCACGCCGGACCCGGCCTGCTCGCGATCGTCGTCGCCGACGCCTGAACGCGCGCTCACCCGATCGGCCCGATCGATTCGACGCGCGATCGACCCGCGCGGTCGAGTCGCGATCGCCCCGCGCTGTCGACTAGACCGATCGACTCGCCCGATCGACCCGCCCGATCGACTCGGCCGATCGACCCGCCCGATCGACTCGGCCGATCGACCCGCGCGATCGACTCGCCCGATCGACCCGCGCGATCGACTCGCCCGATCGACCCTCCGAGCGAGCCGCCCACAGCCCCCGGGTCCAGGCCGACGGGCTGTGCCGCGCCCACTAAGCCCCGGCCGCGATGGGCCCGCGACCGTAGGTTCTGCGGGTGCCACGCCGTGACCGCGACCTCGCCCCGGGCTCCCGGCTGACCGCGCTCACCACGCCCCGCCGACCGCCCCGGACCCGAGCGTTCGCGCCGCCGCCGAACGCCCCGGCCACGTCCCCGGACGAACGGCTCCCGCCGGGCTGGACGCCCGAGCCATCGGCCCACACGACCGGGAGTCCGGCCCCGCCGAGCAGTCCCGTGCCGGCCCCACCGGTGTGGTCCTCGATAGTGCCCCCGCCTGCATCGACCCCCGCCCCGTCGACCCCGCACTCTCCCGCGCCCACGTCGACCCCGCCGACACCAACGATGACGGCGGCCGCCCTGCCGACCCCGAGCGCGCGGTCAACGCCCACATCGGTCACGACCACCGCGCCGACGTGGACCACGACGACGGCCACCTCACCACCCAGCGCTCCGCCAACGACCCCGATGACGTCGAGCGTGTCGATGGCGACCCCGCCGACGCCGATCGCGCCGACAGAGACCCTGGCTTTGCCAATCGCGCGGACGGCGACCCAGCTGACGCCAAGCACCCCGACAACGATCCCGACAGCGCCAAGCCCGACGACGTCCCCGCCGGTGCCAACCCCGCCGACACCAAGCCCGACGACGTCCCCGCCGACGCGAAGCCCGTCGACGTCCCCGCCGACACCAACGATGCCGCCGCCCTCGCCGATCCCGAGCGTGCCACCGACGACAGCACCGGCACGGACTACCCGGGCGCTGGAGCTGGCCGCCGCTGGCTACGTCGAGTCGCACGGCGATCCGCTCGTCGGCTCGTCTCGCCCTCGCCGCCGCCTGCGGTGGTCCCTCTCGTGGCGCCTGGCCGCGGCGGCCGGCACCGTGCTGCTGCTGGTGGGCGGAGCGGTCGCGCTGCGCGCCGTCTCGCTGACACCGGGCCCCGCGGTGTCGCTGCCCGACCCGGTGCCGAGCGGTCCCACCGCCCCGGCCACGGCTCCGACCGGTCAGGTCGTGGTGGACGTGGTCGGTGCCGTGGCAGCGCCGTCCGTGGTGCGCCTGGCCGCGGGCTCCCGTGTCGTCGATGCGCTGGCTGCCGCGGGCGGTGCCACGGCCGAGGCCCACCTGGGTGCGCTCAACCTCGCGCGGGTGCTCGTCGACGGCGAGCAGATCGTGGTGCCGGCTGTGGGCGACCAGTCCGCCGTTGCCGCGCCGGGATCGGCGGGCGCGCCGGCGACCGGCGACGACCGCGTCGACCTCAACGCCGCGGACGCCGCCGCGCTCGATGCGGTGCCAGGGATCGGCCCCGTGCTCGCCGGCCGGATCGTCGCGCACCGCGAGGACGGCCCGTTCACGAGCGTCGACGAGCTTGCCGATGTCGCAGGCATCGGGCCGACCCTGCTCGACCGCCTCCGCGACCTGGTCCGCGTGTGACCCGGCACCGGACCGCGCGGGTCGACAGCTGCCACCCTGCAGCCGCCGAGCACGTCGCGCCTCCGGTCGACGACGAACACCTGCCCGGCGGAGCGCCGACGCCCGACCATGGCATGCCGCCGTCGCCGGGCCCGGGCGCGACACCGGCGCCCGGCCACGGACTGGAACCGACACCCAGATACCCGCCACCGACTCCAGACCTCGGCGCACCCATCGACGACAGCGACCCGCCGCTCACCGTCGACGTGCGACTGCTCCCGGCCGCCGTGGCCTCGTGGCTCGCCGCGCTCGCCGTGGTGCGGCTGCCGCCCGCGACGGCGCTGACCTGCGGCCTCGCAGTACTTGGCCTCGCGTTCACCGGCCTCGTGAACGCCGCGCGGCGTGGACCTGGCGACCGGCGCCTCGAAGCGCCGCGCGGGGCTCGTGCCCTCGTGCCGACACTCTGCCTCGCCCTGGCCGCAGGCGCGGTCATGCTCTGCGCCGGCTCGGCCCAGACGTCCGCGCGAGCTCACGGGCTGCTGCCCGAGCTCGCCCGGCACGAGCTGGTCGGCCGAGTCGAGGGTGTGGTCGTCGAGGATCCGACCGTCCTGCCGCCCGGCTGGCCCGGTGCCCCGGCACGCGTCCGGTGCGTCATCGCCGCCGACGCCGTCTCCGCGCGTGGGCGCTCGTCGGGTGCCGCGGGTCGGGTGCTCGTGCTCGGACCGGCGAGCTGGGCGGAGGCACCGTACGGCGCGCGGGTCTCGGCGACGGGGAGCGTGCGCCCGGGCGAAGCCGGGAGCCGGGTCGTGGCGGTGGTCCTGACCGGCGCCGCGCCCGACGTGGTCTCGCCCCCTCCGCCGTGGCAGGCATCGGCCTCGAGCCTGCGCGACGGCGTGCGTGCGCTCGCCGCGACGCTGCCGGGCGATGCCGGCGCGCTGCTGCCGGGGGTGAGCGTGGGGGACACGCGTGCGATCCCCGACGAGCTCGCGGCGGCGATGCGGACGGCCGGCCTGACGCACGTGACCGCGGTCTCCGGCGCGCACTTCTCGCTCGTCGCCGCGCTGGTGCTCGCCCTCGCGTCGGCGGTCGGTCCGCCTCGCGCCGGGCGCGCCGCCGTGACCGTCGCCGCGATGGCCGCGATGGTCCTCCTCGTCCACCCCTCGCCGAGCGTGCTGCGCGCGGCGGTGATGGGTCTCGTCGCCGTGCTCGGTGTGCTGGTCGGTCGCCCGCACCGCGCGCCCGCCGCGCTGTCGGCGACGGTCGTGCTGCTCCTCGTCGTCGACCCGTGGCTGGCCGCCGAGCTCGGCTTCGTCCTCTCAGTGCTCGCCACCGGGGGCTTGGTGCTGGTGGGTGGACCTCTGGCGGAGCGCTGGTCGCCGAGGTGCGGACGCCCGCTCGCGACCGCGCTGGCCTTGCCGGTCGCGGCACAGCTCGTGTGCGCGCCCGCGATCCTCGCGGCGACGCCGACGGTCGCGCTGTACGCCGTCCCGGCGAACATGCTGGTGGCTCCGGCCCTCGCGCCGGCCACGGTGCTGGGGCTCGCCGCGGCCTGCACGGCGGGGTGGTGGGGCGCCGGTGCGCACGTGCTCGCGCTCGGTTCGGGCGCGGCCTGCTGGTGGATCGGTGCCGTCGCGCGGGCGGCCGCCGCCGCACCGGGCGCCCAGGTGGCGTGGCTTCCGGGGTGGGCCGGCGTCGTGGTGCTCTCCGTCGCGGGTGCGTGCACGCTGCGCCTCGTCGTGGTCCGCGGCGCTGCGTCGCGACGTCAGTGACGTCTGGCAGGCTGAGCCCGTGCCTCCCGCCTCCCGCCGCCCAGCCGCCCGCACCGCGGGCATCTCGTGGGAGGCCGTCGAGCTCGCTCCCGTCCTGCTGGTCAGCGGGGCCGAGGGTCTGCTCGCGGACCGCGCCGTCGATCGCGTGGTGTCGCTCGCCCGTGCCGCCGACGCCGGCGTGGAGGTCACGCGCCTGGACGCCACCGACTACACGGTCGGCACCCTCGGGGTGGTCACCAGCCCGAGCCTGTTCGCGGAGGACAAGGTGGTCGTCGTCGACGGCCTCGAGCGTGCGACGGACGACCTGCTCAGCGACGTGACCGAGTACATCACCGCCCCGCCTGCCGACGTCGTGCTGGTGCTCCGGCACGGTGGGGGTCAGCGCGGCAAGAAGCTGCTCGACGCCCTGCGCTCCACCGGAGTGCCGACGGTGGCGTGCGACGTGATCAAGTCGGACGGCGACAAGAGCGCCTTCGTCACCGCGGAGCTGCGCCGGGCCGGCCGCCGGGCCGACGCGCAGGCCGTCCGGGCGCTCGTCGACGCGGTCGGCAGCGACCTGCGCGAGCTCGCGGCGTCGTGCGCGCAGCTGGTCGCCGACACGACCGGACTGATCGGCCCGGAGGCCGTCGAGCGGTACTACGGCGGGCGCATCGAGGCGACAGGCTTCCGCGTCGCGGACGCTGCCGTGGCCGGTCAGGCCGGACAGGCCGTGGCGCTCCTGCGGCACGCCCTGGCCACCGGGGTGGACCCGGTCCCCGTCGTCGCCGCCCTGGCCGCCAAGCTGCGGGTGCTCGCCAAGGTCGCGGCGGTCCGCGGGCGGGGTGCCGGTGCGGTGCGGGACCTCGGCCTCGCGCCGTGGCAGACGGACCGCGCGATGTCTGACCTGCGCCGCTGGACGCCCGAGGGACTGGCCAGCGCCATCGCGGCGGTCGCGCAGGCCGACGCCGAGGTCAAGGGCGAGGGCCGCGACCCGCAGTTCGCCGTCGAGCGCGCCGTCCTGCGCGTCGCCGGGGCCGTCAGACCCTGACGGTCACGTCGAGGGTGACGGCCGGGCCGAGCTCGTCACCCTGCAGCAGCTCGAACCCGAGGCCGCGGCACTCCGCGACGAGCCCGGCGTCGGAGACGCGCTCCGCGACGAGCGTCGCCCCGTGCTGACGGGCGATCTGCACCAGACCGTCGCCGAGTCGGTGGACGTCGCGGCAGTCGATCTTGACGAAGTCGGCCCAGGGCATCATCGCCACCTGGTCTGGCTCCGCGGCGAAGTCGTCGATCGCGATCCGGTACCCGCGCGACTTGAGGCGCTCGAGCCCGGCGAGCACGGCGTCGTCGGCCGTGACGGACTCGACGACCTCGAGCACGAGCCGGCCGGCGTGAGCCGGCAGCGGCCGGTCGTCGACCAGGAAGGAGCGGGTGATGTTGACGAACGCGAACGTGCTGCTGAGGGGAGGGCCGTCACCGAAGAGGACGTCGAGCACGGAGGCCGTCGCCACGTCCTGGCGGTCGGAGCCCCATCGGTCGACCTGGGCGGGTAATCCGTCGCGTGACCGGTAGAGGAACTCGTTGCCGTACAGCCGACCGCCCGCGGTCCAGATGGGCTGGCGCGCGATGGGGAGCCGAGCGGGTACGGCGGGGGAGACGGACGGCACGGTCACACCGGATGAGAGTCATCTGCAGCGGCGCTATGACGCCGTTCACCCGTTCGGACCAAGCGAGTGTGACCGGGCCGACAGGCGACCGAGCTACAGGCTGACGCGGCGTGCTCCTGCACGGTCGAGGACGCCGGCACGCTCGAGCAGGTTGCCCTGGAACAGGGTGAAGCCCAGGTCGCGCGCGTGGCGCAGGGTGTCCGCGCTCTCCACGTACTCGGCGACGAGGAGCGCGCCGTGCGACCGCGCGAGGTGCACGACAGGCGGACCCTCGACATCCAGGTCCCGGACGTCGATCTTGACGAAGTCGGCGTGCGGGAGGAGCCGACGCTGGTTCGGGCTGCTGACGAACGCCGGGATCGCGATCCGGAAGCCCTCCTCGCGCAGGCGTCGGACGCCCGCGAGGACCGCCGAGTCGACGGTGACCGCGTCGTTGATCTCGATGACGAGGCGGTCCGGGCGACGGGGGATGGGCAGGTCGCCGACGAGATAGGCGCGCGGGCAGCGGACGAACAAGAGTCGGCCGTGCGCGACATGCTCGAGATCAGCGCGCCCGAACGTCGCGCCGAGGACGTGTGCGGTGGCACGCTCGTGCTGGTAGGAGTTCCACGACATCGCCGTCGCAGTGTGCTGATCCGGCGACCGGAAGGAGAGCTGGTACGCGAACGGCCGGCCGTGGTCGGAGAAGATCCCCTGCCGCGCGACCAGGACGGGCTCGTGCGAGATCCGCTGCGCCCATTCCTGGCGGAGGGCAGGGGGGATGGCGTCGTCCACCGCGGCTGCGAGGTAAGCGAGCCGCCCGTCCGCGTCATCCGGTGTCATGGCATCTATGACACCACAACTTCAGCGCTGTGAACCGCGCCGCGCGGGTGGAATTCTGTACACCTGCCCGACTCCCCTGCTCACAGGGCGGCGGATAGGGGAACATTCACCCATTCAGTGGCGGACCCACCCGATTCGGAAGACGTCGGGCCCGCCACACGTCATCATGGGCACCACCTCGGATCGCCCGATGACCGTCGAAGGAGAAACTCACGATGTCCAGAGCGCTCAAGACCGCACTCGTCGTCCTCACTGTCCTCGGGTCCCTGGCGCTGTCGCCGGGCGCCGCGCTGGCGGACGGCGCAGGGGTGAGCCCGACCACCGGTGGCGCCAGCGGCTGCTGCCGGACGATCGACTGACCGTTCACTCGGGTGCGCCGCAGAGGCACAGACTTACGCCTCTGCGGGGGTGGTGCATCCGGGGGTCGTCACACATACAATGACTGACCATGACCACGATTGCTGACCGGGTTCGCGAGGCCCGGCTCGCTGCGGGGCTGTCCCAGACCGCGCTTGCGGGCTCTGCCTTCTCTCCCAGCTACATCTCTCTGATCGAGGCGGGTCATCGGGAACCGACCGACTCCGCGCTCGCCGTGCTGGCCACCCGCCTGGGCACGACTCTCGAGTACCTGAAGCACGGCGAAGACGGCCCCAACGAGGCGCGGACGCGTCTCGAGATCGACTACGCCAAGCTCGACATGACCCAGGGCGACGCCGCCGGGGCACGCCGCCGGCTGGAGGCGCTCGACCTCGAGATCGTCTCCCCGTCGGTCCGCGTGGAGGCCTTGACCACGTTGGCGCACGCGTTCGAGGTTCTGGGCGACCTCGAGGCGTCGGTGGCGATCCTCGAGCCGCTGCTGGCGGACTCCCGCGCGCGGACGCACCATGTCGAGTCCGCCAAGCTGGCCAACGCGCTCGTCGCCTCCTACCTCGAGGCCGGTGATCTGCACCGCAGCGTGGAGGTCGGGGAGCGGACGCTCGCGGACCTCGAGTCGGCGGACCTGACCGGGACCGACGAGCACCTGCGGCTCGCGTCGACCGTGCTGTGGGCGTACGTCGAGCGCGGCGACCTGCTCTACGCCACCCACCGGGCGGCCGAGCTGGTCCGGCTGGCCGAGTCTCTCGGCACACCCCGCGGTCGCGGGAGCGTCTACTGGAACGCGGCCCTCGTCGCGGAGCAGCGCCGCGACTACGAGCTCGCCCAGCGGTACACCGAGCGCGCGCTCGCCCTGCTCTCCGAGGGAGAGGCGGATCGCGACCTGCCCCGACTGCGGCTCAACTACGCGTGGCTCCTGCTGCGCTCCGACCCGGTGGACCCGCGGGCGGCCCTCGACCAGATCGAGCGCGCCGCGCCGGAGCTGGCGGTCATCGGTTCCGAGCTCGACCTCTCGCGCATCGACGTCGAGAGCTCGCGCGCCCACCTGCTGCTCGGTGACGTCGACGCTGCGGAGCGGTTCGCGGACGCGGCCCTCGAGCGGTTGGGCGCCCCGCCGCGCCTGGAGACGGCGTTCGCGCAGCTCTCGCGGGGCGACGCGCTCCACGCGCGCGGTGACACCGAGGGTTCGGCTCGGGCGTACGAGTCGGCCGCGGACCTGCTCGGCATGATGTCCGCCTCCCGGCAGTCCGCGTCCGCGTGGCGCGACCTGGGAGACCGCTACGCGATGCACGGCGACAGCGCGGCGGCCGCGCAGGCGTACGACCGTGCGCTGCGCGAGGCAGGCTTCCGTCCCACGATCCCGCTGAGCACCTGGGAGACCTGGTCGCTGACCTGATCGGGCCGGAGAGCAGCGAAGGCGTCACCCCGCAGGGGGGTGACGCCTTCACTGTGTGCGGGGCAGGACGCGAACGCACTGAAGACGTCACCCCGGACGGGGTGACGCCTTCAACGTCGGGCTGCTGGCGGTCACGGCAGGGCCGTGACCCGCTCAGAGATGCTTCAGAGTGCGCCGACCGACTTCGCCAGCGCCGACTTCTTGTTGGCGGCCTGGTTCTCGTGGATGACGCCCTTCGAGACGGCCTTGTCGAGCTTGCGCGACGCCTCGATCAGGGCGACCGACGCGGCGTCCTTGTCGCCACCGGCGACGGCCTCACGGACGCGACGGATGTGCGTCTTGAGCTCGGACTTCACCGACTTGTTGCGCAGACGCGCCTTCTCGTTGGTGGTGATGCGCTTGATCTGGGACTTGATGTTGGCCACGTGTGGACTCTCTTGTGCGTTCGCCGAAGCGATCTGACAGGTCTAGAGGGCGCGCACAGCTCCGGGACATGGGCGTGGGGATACCCGCGGAGAGGAACTGGGCTTGTGCCCGCCGACCCGGGCGGACACGCGAATAGCCATGTTAGCAGGCAGGAGGCCTGACGCCGAACCCCGTGATCGGACTCACGCAGCGGCTCCGCCGACGCTCACCATCCGTGCGTCTCGCGCAGCGCCGCAGCGACTCGGTCGAACAACGCGCGGTCCACGACGGCTCCCTCGCGGCGGAACGCGGTCGGGTGCAGGCGAAGGACTCGGTCGAGGCGGACCTCGCTGGGTCGTCGCTGCGAGTCCCACGCGCCCGAGCCGATGTCCATCCAGACCCGACCGCGCCGTGCCTCGAGCGCCGCGTCGCGGGAGTGGTCCTTGCTGGTGAGCATGAGGCCGAGCACGTTCGCCCCGTCGCGGCCGATCACCAGGACCGGTCGATCCTTGCCCTGCTTCGGGTCGTCCTCGAACGGGACCCAACCCCAGACGATCTCGCCCGGATCGGCGTCGCCGTCCCGTCGCGGGGCGTACTCGAGCCGCACCGTCCCCCGGTGGTCGGGGAGGGTCACGCGCGTCGGCGCGGGTGCGGGCGGCTTCCCGGTGAGCCGGGCGAAGGCGTCGCGGAACGATCGGCGGAGGCGGGCCCAGCCCGAGGTCGTGCTCACGCGCCGACGGTACCGGTGCGCGCGTCGGTCCAGGTGGGGGAACTCGTCGAGGGCGGGACGGGGATCGACTGGTCGAGGACCGGATCCGTAACGCAGCGTTATCACCGGGCGGATACTGTCCGGATCATGGCGGACCTGTTCGACGACTACCCGACCGGACCCGCGTGGGACGAGATGATCGATCCCGACGGCGGAGGCTCGCGCGCGGCCTACAAGGGCCTGCACCGTGCGCTCGCCCAGCTGAGCGCCGGTGAGCTCAAGGCGCGGGCGGAGACGCTCGCGCGGTCGTACCTCGCGCAGGGGGTCACCTTCGACTTCGCCGGCGAGGAGCGACCGTTCCCGCTGGACGTCGTGCCCCGCGTGCTCGCGGGCGACGAGTGGGAGCACGTGGCTCCCGGGGTCGCCCAGCGGGTCCGCGCCCTCGAGGCGTTCCTGGCGGACGTGTACGGCCCCCAGCGAGCCATCGCCGACGGGGTGATCCCGCGCAGCGTCGTCGTCTCGTCGACCAACTTTCTGCGCGCGGCGCGGGGCATCAACCCGCCGAACGGCGTCCGCGTGCACGTGTCGGGCATCGACCTGGTCCGCGACAGCCTGGGCGGGTGGCGGGTCCTCGAGGACAACGTCCGCGTGCCCAGCGGCGTGAGCTACGTGCTCTCCAACCGGCGGGCGATGGCGCAGACGTTCCCCGAGCTGTTCGCCGCGCTGCGCATCCGACCGGTGGCCGACTACCCGCGCCGGCTGCTCGCCGCCCTCACCGCGGCAGCGCCGTCCGGGGTCGACGAGCCGACGGTCGTCGTGCTCACGCCGGGCGTCTTCAACAGCGCCTACTACGAGCACTCGCTGCTCGCCCGGATGATGGGCGTCGAGCTCGTCGAGGGGCGTGACCTGTTCTGCGCGGGCGGGCGCGTCTGGATGCGCACGACGCAGGGTCGGCGCCGGGTCGACGTCATCTACCGGCGCGTCGACGACGACTACCTGGACCCGGTCATCTTCCGGAACGACTCGTTCCTGGGCAGCCCCGGGCTCATGACGTGCGCGCGCAACGGCACGGTCACCATCGCGAACGCGGTCGGCAACGGGGTCGCCGACGACAAGCTCGTCTACACCTACGTGCCCGACCTCATCCGGTACTACCTGAGCGAGCAGCCGATCCTGCGCAACGTCGACACCTGGCGGCTGGAGGAGCCGGACGCCCTCGAGGAGGTGCTCGACCGGCTCGACGAGCTCGTGGTCAAGCCGGTGGACGGCTCGGGCGGCAAGGGCCTGGTCGTCGGCCCCAAGGCCTCGGCGTCCGAGCTGGCCGCGCTCAGGGTTCGGCTGCGGGACGACCCGCGCGGCTGGATCGCGCAGCCGGTGGTGCAGCTGTCCACGGTGCCGACGCTCATCGACGACAAGCTGCGGCCGCGGCACACCGACCTGCGGCCGTTCGCCGTCAACGACGGGGAGTCGGTCTTCGTGCTCCCCGGCGGCCTGACCCGGGTCGCGCTCCCCGAGGGTGAGCTCGTGGTCAACTCGTCGCAGGGCGGCGGGTCCAAGGACACGTGGGTGCTCGGCGGGGCCGTGCCGCGTCGTGCGGTCCGGCACGAGTCGGACAGCCCGCAGGCCGTCCCGCAGGACGCGGCGGTGCCGATCGAGTCCAACCCCAACGACGTGCGCGCGCAGGTCATGCAGCAGCAACAGACTCTCTCGTTCCCCGCCGGAGGTGCCCCGTGCTGAGCCGCATCGCGGAGTCGCTGTTCTGGATCGGTCGCTACGTGGAGCGGGCGGACGACACCGCCCGCCTGCTCGACGTGCACGTGCAGATCCTGCTCGAGGACCCGTGGGCCGAAGAGGACCTCGCCTGCCGGTCGCTGCTGTCCGTCATGGACCGCACCCCGCCGCCCGCGCACGTCGAGGTCGGCCGCGAGTACGTGCTCGACATGCTGGCCTACGACCGGTTCGCGCCGTCCTCCATCGCGGGCTCGCTGGTGTCTGCGCGGGAGAACGCCCGCCGGGCTCGCGAGACCATCTCGACCGAGCTCTGGGAGAGCCTCAACGCGACGTGGAACCAGCTGCCGTCGCACATGCGCCCCGCGCGGCCGCACGACTACTTCACCTGGGTCCGTGAGCGTGCCGCGGTGGTCGCGGGCATCACCGACTCGGCGACGTCGCGCGACGACACGTGGAACTTCATGGTGCTGGGACGGTCCATCGAGCGGGCCGACATGACCGCGCGCCTGCTGACCACCCGGGCGCTGGCGGGCTCGGCCGGCCCGAGCTGGACGACCCTGCTGCGGTCGTGCGGCGCGCACGAGGCGTTCCTGCGCATGTACCGCGGTGCTGCGTCCGACGAGCGCGCCGCCGGGTTCCTGCTGACGGACCAGCTGTTCCCGCGCTCGATCGTGTTCGCGCTGAACCAGGCGGAGGCCTGCCTGGCTGCCCTCGAGGGGACGTCCGACAGGGCGGCCGTCGACGACGCTCGGCGGCACATCGGATACGTGCGCACCAACCTCGAGTACCGCCCGCTGATCGAGGTGCTCGACAAGCTCCCGAAGGAGATGGAACGGGTGCAGCGCGCGTGCTCGGCGGCCTCGGACGCGATCCGCGGCCGGTACTTCCCGAGCGGGTCGGCGACGCACTGGGTGGGGGAGGCACTGTGAGCGGGCCGGAGGGCCGGGTCGCCCGCAGGCCGGCGAACGAGGAGGCACTGTGAGCAGGTTGCGGGTCGTGCACCAGTCGACGTTCCGGTACGGCAGCGCCGTGCTGGCGTCGTACAACGAGGCGCGCATGACGCCGATCTCGCAGCACGGTCAGACGGTGCTGGAGACGAAGCTCGACGTGCAGCCGCACACCGGCTGGCACGAGTACCGCGACTACTGGGGGACCGCGGTCACCGCGTTCGAGGTGCTCGCGCCGCACGAGTCAATGGTCGTGACCGCCGAGCACCTGGTCGAGGTGGCCGAGCGGGGACCGCTGCGGTCGCCGGCGGGGTGGGACACCCTGCGCGGCGTCGAGCTGCGGGACCGGCTGGCGGAGTTCCTCACCGACACGCCGACGACGGCGCCGCCCGAGGACGTGGTCGAGCTGACCCGCCGGGTCGCGGCCGACCTCGAGCCGGCCGACGCGGCGCTCGCGGTGGCCTCCGCCCTGCGCGACGAGATCGAGTACATCCCCGGCGTCACGACGGTGCACACGCCGGCCTCGGAGGCGTGGACCGCACGGGCGGGCGTCTGCCAGGACATCGCGCACCTGGTCACCGGCGCGCTGCGCTCGATCGGCATCCCCGCCCGCTACGTGTCGGGCTACCTGCACCCCGACTCGGAGGCGGAGCTGGGCAGCACGGTGCTCGGCGACTCGCACGCCTGGGTCGAGTGGTGGGTGGGCGAGTGGTTCGCCTTCGACGTGACCAACCGCGTGATCGCGGGGGACCACCACGTCGTGCTCGCGCGTGGTCGGTCGTACGACGACGTGCCCCCGCTGCGGGGCATCTACGCGGGCGCCGGGACGCAGGAGGCCGAGGTGCAGGTCCGTATCACCCGCGAGGCCTGAGGCTCACGGGGTCAGGCGGCGGCCGAGGGCGTCGATCAGCGCCTCGGCGTCGCCGGACACCGCCAGCCGCTCGTCGTCGGGCGACACGCGTCCCCAGAGCAGGAGGGCGAGGGCGTCCGCGGGTCCGGTGACGGTCACGGAGGGGCGGGGGACGGTCGGCGCGCCGAGCAGCCAGCTGCGCTCGGCGTCGTCCGCGACCAGCTCGATCGGAGCCTCCAGCGGCTCCATCCGGCCCATCCGCTCCTGCCGCGGCTGCATGACCGTGACGACCTCGTCGACGGTGTCCGCCCACAGCGCGGGATCGGTCGTGAGCTCGAGGCCGCCGGCGGTGCGCAGGTCCCACAGGTGCACGAGCGTCTCGTGGGTCTGCCGGCGGTGCCAGAACGAGGCCGGGCCGTCGCCGACGAGCGTCCACGCGTGGGCGTCGGGCCCGAGGGCCGTCAGCGTGTCGCGCAGCTCGGCCGCGCACGTCGCGTACAGGTCCTCGAGCACGAACGGGCCGCGGCCCAGCGGTGTCTCCTGCCGCCGGCTCGCCTGGCCGGCCGCCCAGTGGTGGATGCGCGCGAGGTGGACGACGAGGTCCCGCACGCGCCAGCGCCCGCACCAGGGCACGCGGGTGGTCGGGTCGACGTGGGGGATCGTCGCGAGGAACTGGTCCTGGAGGTCGCCCAGCGTCTCGAGCGGGGTGAGAACACGGCTGGCCGTCATGGGACCATGGTGGGACCGACCACCGACAGCCGACAGGCTGGCAAGGGTCACCGTTCGTCGGGAAGCCGCCATCGCGTGCCCGACTCCAGCGCCAGGAGCAGTCCGCTTGTCCCCGATCCCGAGTGCAGCCGCCGCGTCGCGCATCCACCCCGCGGCGACCACGCCCGACCTGCTGCGCAACTTCTGCATCATCGCGCACATCGACCACGGCAAGTCCACGCTGGCCGACCGCATGCTGCAGCTCACCGGCGTCGTCGACTCGCGGGCCATGCGCGCGCAGTACCTCGACCGGATGGACATCGAGCGCGAGCGCGGGATCACCATCAAGTCGCAGGCCGTGCGCATGCCGTGGGGCGTGGACGATAAGGCGTTCGCCCTGAACATGATCGACACGCCCGGCCACGTCGACTTCACCTACGAGGTCTCGCGCTCCCTGGCCGCCTGCGAGGGTGCCGTGCTGCTGGTGGACGCCGCGCAGGGCATCGAGGCGCAGACGCTGGCCAACCTCTACCTGGCGCTCGAGAACGACCTGACGATCATCCCGGTGCTCAACAAGATCGACCTTCCGGCCGCGCAGCCCGAGAAGTACGCGGAGGAGCTCGCCAAGCTCATCGGCGGCGAGCCCGAGGACTGCCTGCGGGTGTCCGGCAAGACCGGCGAGGGCGTCGTGGAGCTGCTCGACCGCATCGTCGAGCTCGTGCCGCCGCCCACCGGGGACGCGGACGCCCCCGCTCGCGCGATGATCTTCGACTCCGTCTACGACACCTACCGCGGCGTCGTCACCTACGTCCGCGTGATCGACGGCAACCTCAACCCGCGCGAGAAGATCGTCATGATGTCGACGCGCGCGACCCACGAGCTGCTCGAGATCGGCGTCATCTCCCCGGAGCCCGTGCCCACCAAGGGACTCGGCGTCGGCGAGGTCGGTTACCTGATCACCGGCGTGAAGGACGTGCGCCAGTCGAAGGTCGGCGACACGGTCACCAACGCGAGCAAGCCCGCCGCGGAGGCGCTGGGCGGGTACTCCGACCCCAAGCCGATGGTGTTCTCGGGCCTCTACCCCATCGACGGGACCGACTACCCGATCCTGCGGGACGCCCTGGACAAGCTGAAGCTGAACGACGCCGCGCTGAACTACGAGCCGGAGACGTCGGTCGCCCTCGGCTTCGGGTTCCGCGTCGGCTTCCTCGGCCTGCTGCACCTCGAGATCATCCGGGAGCGGCTCGAGCGCGAGTTCGACCTCGACCTCATCTCGACCGCGCCGAACGTGGTCTACGAAGTCACGCTCGAGGACAAGACCGTGGTGACGGTGACGAACCCGAGCGAGTTCCCCAGCGGGAAGATCGGCGACGTGCACGAGCCGATGGTCAAGGGCACGATCCTGGCGCCCAGCGAGTTCATCGGCGCGATCATGGAGCTCTGCCAGACCAAGCGCGGTGAGCTGCAGGGCATGGACTACCTGTCCGAGGACCGCGTCGAGCTGCGCTACGTGCTGCCGATGGCCGAGATCGTCTTCGACTTCTTCGACCAGCTGAAGTCCAAGACACGCGGCTACGCGAGCCTCGACTACGAGCGCATCGGCGACCAGGTGGCCGACCTGGTGAAGGTCGACATCCTGCTGCAGGGCGAGACGGTCGACGCGTTCAGCGCGATCGTGCACAAGGACAAGGCCTACGCGTACGGCGTGATGATGACGGCCAAGCTCAAGGACCTCATCCCGCGCCAGCAGTTCGAGGTGCCCATCCAGGCCGCCATCGGCGCCCGGATCATCGCGCGCGAGACCATCCGGGCCATCCGCAAGGACGTCCTGGCCAAGTGCTACGGCGGCGACATCACCCGCAAGCGCAAGCTCCTCGAGAAGCAGAAGGAGGGCAAGAAGCGCATGAAGACGATCGGTCGGGTCGACGTGCCGCAGGAGGCCTTCATCGCCGCGCTCTCGAGCGAGCCCGCGGGGTCGGCCGGCGGCAAGGACGCGAAGAAGAAGTGAGCCCGGCTCTCCCCGAGGGAGACGTCGCCCCCGACGACGGCGCGTTGCCCGCGTCGGTCCTCGAGGGTGCCGACGAGCGCGCGTTCGGCGTCTACCTGCACGTGCCGTTCTGCACCGTGCGCTGCGGGTACTGCGACTTCAACACGTACACCGCGACCGAGCTCGGTGGCGGCGCGAGCCAGCGCGCGTACGCGGACACGGCGTTGCGGGAGATCGAGCTGGCGCGCGCCGTGCTGGCTGACCTCCCGCCGCGCCCGGTGAGCACCGTGTTCGTCGGCGGCGGGACACCGACCGTCCTGGCCGTCCCGGACCTGGCCCGCATGCTGGGCGGCGTCCGTGAGGGGTGGGGCCTTGCCGACGACGTCGAGGTGACCACCGAGGCGAATCCCGACTCGGTGACGCCGGAGTCGCTGGTCGCCCTGGCGGAGGCGGGGTTCACCCGCGTCTCCTTCGGCATGCAGTCGGCCGTGCCGCACGTGCTGGCCACGCTCGACCGCACGCACGACCCCCGGCGGATCCCGGACGTGGTGCGCTGGGCCCGCGAGGCCGGCCTGGCTGTCTCGCTCGACCTCATCTACGGCACGCCGGGGGAGTCGCTCGACGACTGGCGCACCAGCGTCGAGTCGGCGCTGGAGACGGGCGTCGACCACGTGTCCGCCTACGCGCTCGTGGTCGAGGCCGGAACCCGGATGGCGGTCCAGGTGCGCCGCGGAGAGCTCGAGCTGCCTGACGGTGACGACCAGGCCGCCAAGTACGAGCTGGCCGACGACCTGTTCGAGGCCGCCGGGCTCGGCTGGTACGAGGTGAGCAACTGGGCGCGCACGCCCGCCGACGCCTGCCGGCACAACCTCAGCTACTGGCGGGGCGACGACTGGTGGGGGATCGGCCCCGGGGCGCACAGCCACGTCGGAGGGGTGCGCTGGTGGAACGTGAAGCACCCCCGGGCGTACGCCGACCGGCTCGAGCGCGGCCTGAGCCCCGCGGCGGGCCGGGAGACGGTCACCGGGGAGGGTGCCGTGCTGGAACGCCTGATGCTCGGCGTCCGGCTGGCATCGGGGCTCCCGCTCGACGCGCTGCCCACCGAGGCGCGCCCGTCGGTGGCCGGGCTGGTCGCGGACGGGCTGGTCGACGGGCATGCCGCGACCGGTGGACGTCGGATCGTGCTCACCAGGCGCGGCCGGCTGCTCGCCGACGCCGTCGTCCGGACGCTCGTCGGCTGACGGTCAGCGCACCAGCTCGAGGCTGAACGGGTACCGGTAGGAGCCGCCGCGCTGGACGGCGAGCGCCGCGAGGATGCTCACGACGAGGCTGATGATGCCCAGCGCGATGAATCCGAGCCAGCCGACGACCCCGATCACCGGGATCGCCCGCACGATCGCGCAGACGACCAAGCCGACGAGGACCGTCAGCTGGAAGTTGAGCGCGACCCGTGCCTCGTCCGCGGCGCCGCCACCCTTCTCCCGGTTGACCAGCCAGATCACCAGCGCGGCCAGCCAGCCGACCCAGAAGTACGCGAGGATCCCGCCGAGGTGCGCGAGCATGCCCAGCGAGCGCGTCTGGTCCGCGCCGTGCGGCGGCGGGGTCTCGTGGTGCTCGTACGACATCGTGGCTCGCTCCTCGTCAGGGGTCGTCATCGTGACGGCACCGCGCAGCCTACCGACGGGCGGGTCGTGACGTCCTCCGTTCCGACATGCCCGGAAAGCGCGGTTCCTTGACATGCGACCGCCGCCTTCGGTTCGCTGGCGTGGGCGACGACCGCCCTGTGACCAGGGAGGCCACGCATGAGCGAGAACCCCGGCGGTACCCCGCCGCGTGACGACGACCCCGCGAAGCCCGCTGAACCGGTCGTTCCCGAGACGCCGGCCGAACCGCCCGCGGCACCCGACCCCGTCGAGAAGGCCGCCCCCGTACCGCCGGCTCCCGAGCCCGAGCCCGCGCCGCCCGCAGCTCCTCCGGCACCCGAGCCCGCCCCGCCGGCTGTTCCTCCGGCACCACCCGCCCCGCCCGTCGCACCACCCGCCCCGCCCGTCGCTCCGCCTGCGCCGCCTGCTCCGCCGTCCTACGGCCAGCCGCCCGCCGGGGCATACCCGCCGCCGCCCCCGTCCGGCTACGGCCAGCCGCCCGCCGGCGCCTATCCGCCCCCTCCGGCGCCGGGCTACGGCCAGCCGCCCGCCGGGGGATACCCGCCCCAGGGCTCGCCCTACGGTCAGCCGGCTCCGGGCGCCTATCCACCTGCGGCGCCTGTCTACGGTCAGGCACCCCCGGGCGCGTACCCGCCGCCGGCCGGCGGCTACGGCCCCCCGGTCCAGGCGTCGCCCATCGGCGAGTCCTTCTCCTACGGGTGGCGGAAGTTCACGAGCCACGGCGGCCTGTTCATCGGGGCGGCGCTCGTGTGGTTCGTCGTCGCGGCCGTCGTGTTCACGGTCGTGGCGCTGATCTTCGGCGGCTTCGCCTCGCTGTTCGACCCGAACGGCCGCGGGATGGGCAGCGGCATGGGCATCGGACTGTCGTTCGGGCTGATCGTGTTCTACGCCGCGGTCGCGCTCATCGGCTACCTCATCCAGGCCGCGTTCATCCGGGCTGCGCTGACCGTGACCGAGGGCCGCGAGCTGTCCTTCGGCGACTTCTTCAAGTTCGTCGACGCCGGACCGATCGTCCTCACCGCGCTGCTGCTCACAGCGATCGGCGTGGTGCTCAACCTCATCCCGTTCTTCGGCGGGCTGGTGTCTCTCGTCGTGAACTTCCTGCTGCTGTTCACGTTCTGGTTCGTGATCGACAAGCACCTGACGCCCGTCGACGCGATCAAGGCGAGCTACCAGCTCATCACCGCGAACCTGTCGACGACGATCCTGTTCTACCTGCTCAGCCTGGTGATCCTGTTCGCCGGCGCGATCTTGTGCGGCATCGGGCTGCTCGTGGCGGTGCCCGTGGTGCTCGTCGCGACGGCGTTCCTGTTCAAGCGGTTGCTGGGCGACCCGATCGCCGCCTGACCCGACAGACGGTGCCCGGCCACCCGCGAGAGTGGCCGGGCACGGTCACGCCGTGACGAAGTCGATGAGCTCCTCCACGCGACCCAGGAGGCTCGGCTCGAGGTCGGCGTAGCTGCCCACGGAGCGCAGGATGCGCTGCCAGGCGCGGGCGACGTCGGCCTGCTCGTCGGCGGGCCAGCCCAGCTCCCGCAGGATGCCGTGCTTCCACTCCGTGCCGCGCTCGATGACCGGCCACGCGGACAGCCCCAAGCGCTCGGGGCGGACGGCCTGCCACACGTCGACGTAGGGGTGGCCGAGGACGAGCACGGAGCCGGCGGGCGTCCCCCGGACCGCCTCGGCCGCGATCCGGCTCTCCTTCGACCCGGCGACGAGGTGGTCGACGAGGACGCCGACGCGGCGGCCCGGTCCCGGGGAGAAGTCGCGGAGGGCGTCCGCGAGGTTGTCGACGCCGTCGAGGAGCTCGACCACGACACCCTCCAGCCGCAGGTCGTCACCCCAGACCTTCTCCACCAGCTCCGCGTCGTGCTTGCCCTCGACCCAGATCCGGCTGCCGCGGGCGACGCGGGCGCGGGCGTCGTGCACCGCGACCGAGCCCGACGCGGTGCGGGTGGGGCGCACGGGCGCGGCAGCGCGGACCGGGGCCGTCAGCGCCACCGGCTCGCCGTCGAGCCAGAAGCCCCGGCCCAGCGGGAAGGTGCGGGTGCGGCCGCGCCGGTCCTCGAGCACGACCACGTGCTGGCCGCCCGACTTCTCGACCCGGACGACGGCGCCGACCCATCCCGTGGTGACCTCCTCGACGACCAGGCCGGTCTCGGCGGGCTGCGGGCGGCTGGTGCGGGCGGGCCGGTGGTGCGTCGAGGCGGAGCCCCCGAGCACGTCCGAGCCGTAGCGGTCGTCGTTCACCCGGGCAGCCTAGGTGCGGGCGCGAGCGGTGCGGTCGAGGCGCGCAGCGGCCGCCCCGTGGGTGTCGGCTCCGCGGCGTAGCATTGGCACTCCCGTGCGCGGAGTGCTACCCGCTGGGACCATGGCGGCGCGACGACGAAGGAGGCGACATGAGCGAGGACCGACGGCTGGACGTGCTGCGGGCGATCGTCGAGGACTACGTCGCCACCAAGGAGCCCGTGGGCTCGCGCGCGCTGGTGGAGCGGCACTCGCTCGGCGTCTCGCCGGCCACGATCCGCAATGACATGGCCGCGCTCGAGGAGGGCGGCTACATCGCCCAGCCGCACACGTCGGCGGGTCGTGTGCCGACGGACAAGGGGTACCGGCTCTTCGTCGACCGCCTCTCCACCGTCAAGCCGCTGTCGAGCCCCGAGCGGCGTGCCATCGGCGCGTTCCTCGAGAGCGCGCAGGACCTGGACGACGTCGTGGACCGGGCGGTGCGCCTGATCGCGCAGCTGACGCAGCAGGTCGCGGTCGTGCAGTACCCGTCGCTGCGGCGCTCGGCGCTGCGGCACGTCGAGCTCGTGCCCGTCGGGGCGCGCCACCTGCTGGTCGTGCTCATCACGGACACCGGGCGGGTCGAGCAGCGCACGTTGGAGCTCGCGTCCGACCTCGACGAGTCCGTGGTCGCGCGCCTGCGGTCCCGCCTGAACGTCAGCGCGGCCGGCCGGCGCCTGTCCGAGCTCCCGGTGGCGCTCGGCGAGCTCACGGACGCGTTCGCGCCCGCCGACCAGGCGCTCGTCGAGGCCGTCATCGCGGTGGTCGAGGAGACCCTGGCGCAGGAGAGCGAGGAGCGCGTCGTGCTCGCCGGCACCGCGAACCTCGCCCGCGTCGGCGGGACCGACGTCCGGTCGATCGGCCCGGTCCTGGAGGCGCTGGAGGAGCAGGTCGTGCTCCTGCGGCTGCTCTCCGAGATGGCCGAGGACTCGGCGACGGTGTCCGTGCGCATCGGCCGGGAGAACCAGCACGACGGGCTGTTCGAGACGAGCTTCGTGACCACCGGGTACGGCGACGAGGGTGGCGGCTCGGTGGCGCGGGTCGGCTCGATCGGCCCGCTGCGGATGGACTACCCCGGCACCATGTCGGCGGTCCGCGCCGTGGCGCGCTACCTGACCCGCATCCTCGCGCAATGACCGGCACCGTGACCCGCCCGAAGACCCGCCCGATGACCTGCACGCACCTGTCCACGACAGCTGGAAGTGAGCACCCCCTCTCGTGACCGACTACTACGAGGTCCTCGGCGTCCCGCGTGACGCCAGCCCCGAGCAGATCAAGAAGGCGTACCGCAAGCTCGCGCGCGAGCACCACCCCGACGTCGCGGGCGCGGACGCCGGCTCCGAGGACACGTTCAAGGACGTGTCGCGCGCGTACGACGTCCTCGGCAACCCGGAGAAGCGCCGCGCGTACGACCTCGGCGGCGACCCGTCCTCGCCCGGCGGCGGCATGGGCGGCGGGTTCGGCTTCCAGGACATCTTCGAGACGTTCTTCGGCGCCGCGACCGGCGCCGCGGCGCAGCGGGGACCGATCCCGCGCGCCCGGCGCGGGCAGGACGCGCTCGTGCGGCTCGACCTGGACCTCGCGGACGTCACGTTCGGCGTCCACAAGGACGTGCCGGTGGACACCGCGGTCGTCTGCCCGACGTGCAGCGGCTCGTGCTGTCGGCCCGGCACGTCGCCGCGCACCTGCGAGGTGTGCGGCGGTCGGGGCTCGGTCCAGCGTGTCGCGCGGTCCTTCCTCGGGCAGGTCATGACGACGCAGCCGTGCGCCGCGTGCCACGGCTTCGGCACCGTCATCCCCGAGCCGTGCACCGAGTGCTCGGGCGAGGGCCGCGTCCGGTCGCGCCGCACGCTCAGCGTGGACGTGCCCGCGGGCGTCGACACCGGTACGCGGATCAAGCTGACCGGCCAGGGTGAGGTCGGGCCCGCCGGCGGTCCCGCCGGTGACGTCTACCTCGAGGTGCGCGAGCGCAAGAACGACACGTTCGTGCGGCGCGGCGACGACCTGCACGCGACGCTCGAGGTCCCGATGACCGCGGCGGCCCTGGGCACGGTTCTCACGCTCGACACCCTGGACGGCGCGCGCGAGGTCGACCTGCGACCGGGCACGCAGCCCGCCCAGGTCGTCACGATCAAGGGCCTCGGCGTCGGACACCTCCACGCGGCCGGGCGCGGCGACCTGCACGTCCACGTCGAGGTGCAGGTGCCGACCGCGATGGACGACGAGCAGGCCGAGCTGCTGCGCCGGCTGGCGGCCCTGCGGGGCGAGGAGCGTCCGGAGGCACGGCTCGCCGCGTCGAACACCGGCGTCTTCGCCAAGCTGCGCGACAAGCTCTCGGGCCGCTGAGCATGACGGCGCCAACCGCGTCATGAGCGCGCCCGTCTTCCTGGCCGAGCCCGGATCGCTCGACGCCGTCGCCGACGGCGGCACGTACCTGCTGGGTGGCGCCGAGGGGCGCCACGCCGGGGTCGTGCAGCGCCGGGTCGCCGGTGAGCGGGTGGACGTCGTCGACGGCGCGGGCGTGCGCCTCGTCGGGATCGTCGGCTCCGTCACGCCCGACGGTGTGCTCGTGCAGGTCCAGCAGCGCGTGGTCGAGCCGGCGGCCGACGTCGCCCTCGTGCTCGTGCAGGCGCTGGCCAAGGGCGACCGCGACGAGATGGCGATCGAGGCGGCCACCGAGGTGGGCGTCGACGCGGTGGTGCCGTGGCAGGCCGAGCGCTCGATCGTCGTCTGGCGCGGCGACCGGGCCGCGAAGAGCCGGGCGCGCTGGCTGGGGACCGTGCGAGCGGCGGCGAAGCAGTCGCGGCGCGCCCGCGTACCCGACGTCGAGCTCGCGCTCGACGGCCGCGGCCTGGCCGAGCGGGTCCGCACGGTCGTCGCGGGGGGCGGGGTCGCGCTGGTGCTGCACGAGGACGCGACGGACGCCATCGCGTCGACGGCCCTGCCGGACGCCGGCGAGTGCCTCGTCGTGGTCGGCCCGGAGGGCGGGATCGGGGACAGCGAGCTCGGACGCCTCGTGGAGGCAGGGGCGCGGGCGGTCCGGCTCGGACCGCACGTGCTGCGGACGTCGACCGCGGGCCCGGTCGCCCTCGCTCTGCTGGCCGAGCGGCTGGGGCGCTGGGCCTGACCGCTCCGTCGGTGGCGCCTCGTAGACTGTCGACGTCTGCCTGGGACACCCGTGCCTGACCGGCACACCCACCACTCACCTAAGGAGCGCACGGCGCACGCCGAGCACATGGCCGAGTCCACATCCGCAGCGCGGTCCTCCGGGGCACCGGCGCGCGTCGAGCACCGCATCAGCGTGCCGTCCGACGTCTCGATGGTCGAGCTGCTCGGCCTGCGGGACGAGGTGCTCCGCACCATCGAGTCCGGGTTCACCGGCGTCGACATCCACGTCCGCGGCAACGAGGTGACCCTCGCCGGCCCGGTCGGCGACGTGGCCCTCGTGTCGCGGCTGATCGACGAGCTGGTCGAGATGGCGGCGGGAGGCACACCGCTGACCCCCGACGTGGTGACCCGGTCCGTCGCGATGCTCACGGCGGCCTCGGCCGCGCGCCCCGCGGACGTCCTCTCGTTCAACATCCTCACGGGCCGCGGCCGCACCATCCGCGCCAAGACGTCGGGCCAGAAGGACTACGTCGACGCGATCGACCGGCACACCGTGACGTTCGGCATCGGGCCCGCGGGCACGGGCAAGACGTATCTGGCCATGGCCAAGGCGGTGCAGGCGCTGCAGGACCGCAAGGTGCACCGCATCGTGCTCACGCGCCCCGCGGTCGAGGCGGGCGAGCGGCTCGGGTTCCTGCCCGGCAGCCTGTCGGACAAGATCGACCCCTACCTGCGGCCGCTGTACGACGCGCTGCACGACATGGTCGACGCCGAGTCGATCCCGCGGCTCATGGAGGCGGGCACCATCGAGGTGGCGCCGCTGGCGTACATGCGTGGGCGCACGCTGAACGACGCGTTCATCATCCTCGACGAGGCCCAGAACACGTCGGTCGAGCAGATGAAGATGTTCCTCACCCGGCTCGGCTTCGGGTCGAAGGTCGTGGTCACCGGCGACATCACGCAGGTGGACCTGCCCGCGGCGCAGACGTCGGGCCTGCGCGTGGTCGAGCAGATCCTCACGGGCGTCGACGACGTCGCGTTCTGCCGCCTGACGTCGTCGGACGTGGTCCGGCACCGCTTGGTCAGCGAGATCATCGACGCGTACGCGCGCTGGGACAGGAGCTGAGGCGGCCATGAGCGTCGAGGTCAACAACGAGTCCGGTTACGACGCCGACGAGGCGGAGTTCGCCGCGCTTGCCCGCTACGTGCTGGACGAGATGCACGTGCACCCGCAGACGGACGTGTCGATCCTGCTGGTGGGCACCGACGTGATGACGGACCTGCACGTGAAGTGGATGGACGAGCCCGGCCCCACCGACGTGCTGTCGTTCCCCATGGACGAGCTGCGGCCGGGCCGGGAGGGCGACCCCACGCCTGCCGGCCTGCTGGGCGACGTCGTCCTGTGCCCGGAGGTCGCGGCGCAGCAGGCGCGCACGGCGGGCCACTCGACCGCGGAGGAGCTGCTGCTCCTCACCACGCACGGGATCCTGCACCTGCTCGGCTACGACCACGCAGAGCCGGAGGAGGAGAAGGAGATGTTCGCCCTCCAGCGTCGGCTGCTGCTGACGTTCCTGGCGTCGCGATGACGGACATCCCCGTCGCGCTGCTCGTCGTCGTCGCCGTCCTGGGCATCGCCACCGCTGCGGCCCTGTCCGCCGGCGAGGTGGCCGTCGTGCGCATCTCGCGATCCGCGGTGGCCGAGCTGCTCGCCGAGCGTGACCCGGCGGCCGGACGCGTCCGCGCCCTCACCGAGCACCCCGCGCGGGTGGCCTCGGCGGCGGCGTTCGTGCGGCTGCTCGCCGAGATGACGGCGACGGTGTGCATCACGGTGACCGTCGCGTCGACAGGTCTGGTGTGGTGGGCCGTCCTGCTGGTCGCGCTCGCCATCTGCGGGCTCGTCGCGTTCCTGCTGGTGCGCGCGAGCCCGCGCACCATCGGCCGGAAGCACCCCCTCGCGACCGTCACCCGGCTCTCGCGCGTGCTCGTGGCGGTGACCGCGGTCGCCGGCGGGCTCGGCGCCGTCGGTCGGCCCGGGGCGGGGTCGGCGGCCGAGGACGAGGACGAGCTGCGGGAGATGGTCCAGCGCGTGAGCGAGTCGGACGTGATCGAGGACGAGGAGCGTGAGATGTTCCGCTCCGTGCTCGAGCTCGGCGACACCCTGACCCGCGAGGTCATGGTCCCGCGCACCGACATGGTGACGGCGCGGGCGGACACGACCTTGCGCAAGGCGCTCGCGCTGCTGCTGCGGTCGGGGTACTCGCGGGTCCCGCTCGTCGGCGAGTCCGTGGACGACCTGCGCGGCGTGCTCTACCTCAAGGACGTCGTCGGGCGGCTGCCGATCGCTCCGGCCGGGCGCTCAGACCGCCGGGAGCAGGAGGCGATGCTCGACGCGCCGGCCTCCTCGCTGGCGCGGCCGGCGGTGTTCGTGCCGGAGTCGAAGCCCGTGGACGACCTGCTGCGCGAGCTGCAGGACGGCACGTCGCACATGGCCATCGTGGTCGACGAGTACGGCGGCATCGCCGGGCTGGTCACCATCGAGGACGCGCTCGAGGAGATCGTCGGCGAGCTGACCGACGAGCACGACCCCACCGCGCCCGTGGTCGAGGACCTCGGGGACGGGGTGTTCCGGGTGCCCGCGCGCCTCGGCCGCGACGAGCTCGGCGAGCTGTTCGACCTCGAGGTGGACGACGAGGACGTCGACACCGCGGGCGGGCTGCTGGCCAAGGCGCTCGGCAAGGTGCCGCTGCCCGGCTCCGCCGGCGACATCCACGGGCTGCACCTCGTGGCCGAACGCGTCGAGGGTCGTCGCCGGCGCCTCGCCACCGTCCTGGTCAGCGTGGTCGACGCCGACACCCCCGTCCCCACCGAGAACCACGGAGCTACCCGATGACCACCTTCCCCACGTTCCGGTCCGGGTTCGCCTGCTTCGTCGGGCGGCCCAACGCCGGCAAGTCGACGCTGACCAACGCGCTCGTCGGCCAGAAGGTCGCCATCACGTCGGGGCGCCCGCAGACGACGCGGCACACCGTCCGCGGGATCGTGCACCGGCAGGACGCGCAGCTGATCCTCGTCGACACCCCCGGGCTGCACCGGCCGCGCACGCTGCTGGGCGAGCGGCTCAACGCGCTGGTCAAGGACACGCTCACCGAGGTCGACGTGGTCGGGTTCTGCCTCCCGGCCGACCAGCGGGTGGGCCCGGGCGACCGGTTCATCGCCGAGCAGATGACGGAGCTGGCGCGCGACGGCCGCGGAACGCCCGTGGTCGCGGTGGTCACCAAGGCCGACCTCGTGGGCAAGGGGAAGCTCGCCGAGCACCTCATGGCCGTGCAGGCGCTGGGGGAGTGGGCCGACATCGTGCCCGTCTCCGCGACCTCCGGCTACAACGTCGACGTGCTGGAGAACGTGCTGATCGGCCACCTGCCCGAGGGGACGCCGCTGTACGCGGAGGGCGAGCTCACCGACGAGCCCGAGGCCGTGATGGTCGCCGAGCTGGTCCGCGAGGCGGCCCTCGAGGGCGTCCGCGACGAGCTGCCGCACTCGCTCGCTGTGGTCGTCGACGAGATCATGGCACGCGACGAGCCGGCGGCGAACGGCGTGCCGATGCTCGACGTGCGCGTCCACCTGTTCGTCGAGCGGGACAGCCAGAAGGCCATCATCATCGGCAAGGGCGGCGCCCGGCTGCGCGACGTCGGCAGCCAGGCCCGGCGCGGCATCGAGGCCCTGCTCGGGGCGCGCGTGTACCTCGACCTGCACGTCAAGGTGGCCAAGGACTGGCAGCGCGACCCCAAGCAGCTCGGAAAGCTGGGCTTCTGAGCATGCTGAGGAAGGGTGAGCGCGCGGGGACGCGCGCGGAGACGGACGTGGACCGGCACGTCGGGGGGTGGTACCGCGTCGCGGCGAGCACCGCGCTGGGTGTGGTGCTGCTCGCCGTGCTCGGGGCGGTCATGGGCCCGCAGTGGGACCCGGTCCCGCTCGCCGACCCGCTGACCGTGGAGACGACGTCGACCGCGATCGGGTCGGCCGCGCCGGTGCCGAGGTACCAGGTCCGCACGTCGGTGGTCACCGTGCAGCTCGACGGGACCACGGTCGACGCCCAGATCAGCGAGCCGGTCGGCGCGGAGGGTCCGCTGCCCGGTGTGGTGTTCGTGCACGGCGCCGGGACCGGCCGGTACGACACCGCGTTCCTCCAGCAGGCCCACGAGCTCGCCGCGTCGGGCATCGTCGCGATGGTGCCCAACAAGCGGCTGGACACCTACACGACCCGGCACCGCGACTACCCGCTGATGGCGGCGGACTACGACGCGTCGGTCGCGCTGCTCCAGTCCCGCGAGGGGGTCGACCCGGACCGCGTCGGGATCTACGCCGAGAGCGAGGGCGGGTGGATCGCGCCGGTCATGGCCGCGCAGGACCCGTCGATCGCCTTCGTGGTCCTGGTGTCCTCGCCGGTGGTGCCGCCGCGGGAGCAGGCCGCGTTCGCGGTCGACTCCTACCTGCGGAACACCGGCGTGCCCCACGGGGTGTTCCGGGCCATCCCGCGGGCCGTCGGCATGTCGCTGCCCGGCGGCGGGTTCGAGTACGCCGACTTCGACGTGACGCCGTACCAGCGGCAGATGAGTCAGCCGGTCTTCGTCGTGTACGGCACGGGCGACGCCTCGATGCCGACGATCCAGGGCGCCGAGCAGGTGCTGCGGGACACCGCGATCGCGGGCAACGGCGACGTGACGGTGCGGTACTACGAGGGCGCCAACCACGGCATCCGCGTGGACGGCGAGGTCGACGCCGACTTCCTGCGCGACCTGTCGGGATGGGTGCTGGGGCAGCCGGCGACCGCCGACGCGTCGCCGCGGATCGCCGGCGCCCAACCGGTGCAGACGTACGTCGCCGCTCGCGTCCCGGAGCCCCGGTGGTTCGGCGACGGAGACCTGGTCGTCGCCCTCGCGGTGGCCGCCGTGGCCCTCATCCTGCTGGGCCCCCTGGCGGTGCTCGTCGCGCGTGGCGTGGAGGAGACGACAGACCGGGTCCGGCGCCGGGGCGGGGCGGCCGTGACCGTACCGGGTCCCCGGTTCGCACGAGGGGTGCTGCCGCTGCTCGTCGCGCTCGGGCTGGGCGCGCTCCTCACGGTGGTGGCGCTGGTCTGGTACATCGTCTCGGTGGCGCGGCTGGCGCTCGACTACCAGCGGAACGACGTCGTGGTGCAGGGCGGCTGGGTCGCGGTGCGGGTGCTCGGCATCGCGGTCGTCGTCGTCGGGGTCCTCCTGCTGCGCCGCTGCCGCCGCGTGCGCCTCGCCGGCGGGCACCCCGCGCCCGGCATCGTGCGGACCTCCGTCCTGTGGGCGGGGGTCGTCGGCTCGGTCATCCTGCTGATCGTCCTCGCCTATTGGGGAGTCTTCCAGCTCGGGATCTGATCACGGGTCGGTCCGGTTGTGTACGCAGCGCTCACGTAAGGCACGATGTGCGCCGATGATCTGAACGAGGCACCCGCCGGGGCCACAAGGACGAGGGGGTCGCGTGCGTACGTCGTGGGGGTCGGCGACCGATCGCGGCCTGGTCCGTGAGGTCAACGAGGACGCCCTGCTGGCGTACCCGCCCGTGTTCCTCGTCGCGGACGGCATGGGCGGCCACGACGCGGGCGACCTGGCCAGCAGGATCGCCGTCGAGGAGTTCGCCCAGCTCGCGGGGCAGGCGGCGGCGACCGCCGACGACGTGCACGCGTGCTTCGACCGCACCGCCGCGCGCATCCGCACCGAGTTCACCGGCGGACGCCAGGGCGGCACCACCGTCGCCGGGGTGGCCGTCACCGAGCACGACGGTGGCTCCTACTGGCTCGTCTTCAACGTCGGGGACTCGCGCGTCTACCTGTGGTCGGGCGACGAGCTCGAGCAGGTCAGCGTCGACCACTCGGTGGTCCAGGAGCTCCTGGACCTGGGGGAGATCGACCGAGGCGAGGCGGCGACGCACCCCGACCGGCACGTCCTCACGCGGGCCCTGGGCACCGGCGACCCGCCCGAGCCGGAGTACTGGCTGCTGCCCGCCGGCCTGCACGACCGCCTCCTGATCTGCACCGACGGCCTGACGCGCGAGCTCGACGACGACGTGCTCGCGCGCGTGCTGGCCGGCACGGCCGACCCGCAGGACGCCGCGGCCGAGCTGGTCCGGCTGGCGCTCGACCACGGCGCCCGGGACAACGTGAGCGCCGTGGTCGTCGACGTCGCCACCGCATCGGGCGCGCACGACGACGTGCACATCACCGTCCCGCGCAGCGGCGCGGAGCTCGGTCCGCACCTGTGGGACGAGATGCTCAACGGCGCGACGGTCCCGCGCCGGTCGCTGACCACGACCGACCCCGGCGCCCGCGGCGCGAGCACACCGAACGAGGAGATGCCGTCATGAGCGTGCCCGAGTACTCCGCCGGCGGCTGGACCGCCGTGGTCCGTCCCGGCTTCGTGGCGCTGCTGGGGCCGACGACGGCCGCCTCGACGGTCCGCTCGCTCTGGCAGGACACCGGCGAGGGTGTCTTCTCCGCGCTCGCCCTCCTGGCCCGCGACGGGTTCGGTGGCCTTCCGCCGTTCGCCGTGGTGTCCGTCGACGGCCAGCGCGTCCACGCCGCTCTGCGCGGCGACGTCGAGGTCGTGGTCGAGGTGGGCGGCCGCCGGGACGTCTGGCGTTCCGGCGAGGTCAGCACGTGGACCGAGCGCGTGCTCGACGGCGTGTCCGACGTCGCCGTGCAGGTGGACGGGCCGGGGAGCAGCTCGGCGAGCCTTCCCCTGGCCGACGGCGTCGTGCAGGCGTCGCGCGTGAGCGTGTCCCTGACCGCGCGCGAGGACGTCCCCGTGCCGCCGGCAGCCGCCGAGGCCGGGCCGGCGCTCGTCGACGAGGAGCAGGTCGAGGCCGGTTCGGACGAGCCTGCGGGGAGTGCCGACGAGCAGTCGGTCGAGCAGGTGTCCGAAGTCGTCGACGTCGCGGAGCAGAGTGTCGACGACGAGGCACCGGACGAGTCCGTCGGCCAGCAGCCGGACGCGGAGGTCGCCGACGACGTCGTCTGGGACGAGCCGACGACCGTCGTGCTCGTGCCGGTCGAGGAGCACCCGTCGCAGGACGCTCCGGACGAGATCGACGTCCTCGACGAGAACACCGACCCGACGAGCGTGATCGCCGCCGCGGAGTCGTTCCTCGCGTGGCCCTCGGCAGAGGAGTCTCCCGCGGACGTCGCCGAGGCGCCGGCGGCACCCGGTGCGCCCGTCCCGGTCGCCGGCGCGTCGCTGGACGACCACGACGGCCTGACGATCCTGTCGACGGACCTGGCGGAGATCCGCGAGCAGCTCCCGTCGTGGGCGTCCGACGAGGTTCCCGGGCCGTTCCGGGTGCCTGCGCCGGTGCAGACGGCGGCCCGTCTGGTGCTCTCGACCGGCCTCGTCGTGCCGCTCGACCGCGCGGTGCTGCTGGGTCGCGCGCCGCAGGTCGCGCGGGTCACCAACCGTGAGCTGCCGCGCCTGATCACCGTGCCGAGCCCGCAGCAGGACATCTCGCGCACGCACGCCGAGGTCCGGGTCGAGGGGGACCACGTGGTGGTCACCGACCTCGACTCGACGAACGGCGTCCACGTGGCGCGTCCCGGGGAGGGCGCGCGACGCCTGCACCCCGGTGAGCCCAGCGTCGTGGGTCTCGACGAGATCGTCGACCTGGGCGACGGCGTGACGTTCTCGGTGGAGCGGGGTTCGTGACCGCACGCCGCGAAGCATCGACCCCGCCTCGCCTGCCGGGCTACGAGCACCTCCGGGTGCTCGGCCTCGGCGGCTTCGCGGACGTCTTCCTGTACCAGCAGGAGCTCCCGCGGCGCGAGGTGGCGGTCAAGGTCCTGCTGGCCGGGAGCCTGGACGACGAGGTGCGGTCGCGGTTCCAGCAGGAGGCCAACCTCATGGCCCAGCTGTCGCACCACCCCTCGATCGTGACGATCTACCACGCGGCGATCGCTGCCGACGGGCGCCCGTTCCTCGTCATGGAGTACTGCTCGCGGCCGGGCCTGGCCGAGCGGTACCGGCAGGAGCGGATCTCCGTCGCCGAGGCGCTGCGCATCGGCGTCCGCCTCGCGTCGGCGGTCGAGACCGCGCACCGGGCCGGCATCCTGCACCGCGACATCAAGCCCGCGAACGTGCTCACCACCGACTTCGGGTGGCCCGCGCTGACCGACTTCGGCATCGCCGCGACGACCGGGCACGGTGCGGGCGCCACCGTCGGCATGTCGATCCCGTGGTCGCCGCCCGAGCTCCTCGGAGAGCACCCGACCGGTGACGAGCGCTCGGACGTGTACTCGCTCGCCGCGACGATCTACTCCCTGCTCGCGGGGCGCACCCCGTTCGAGGTGCCCGGCGGCGAGAACACCGCGCAGCAGCTGGTCGCGCGCATCGAGCGGTCCCCGCTGCCGCCGACGGGCCGCGACGACGTGCCGTGGGGGCTGCAGGACCTGCTCGAGCGCGCCATGGCCAAGCACCCGGCGCGCCGGTTCGAGTCCGCCGCTGCCGTGGCGCGCGCCCTCCAGCAGGTCGAGGCCGACCTCCGCCTCCCGATCACCCCGCTGGACCTCACGGACGAGCCCGACGGCGTCCCCGCGCTCGAGGTGCCGCCGCAGGCACCGACCGGGCAGGAGGACGCCACCCGGCTCCGCTCCATCGTCACCGTCGCGCCCGAGGCTGCCGAGCCCGCACCCGGCGGCGACGAGCCGACGCGGCTGCGGGGCGTTACCACGGTCGCGCCGGCGATGTCCGCCCGCCCGGGTCCCGTCTTCGTCGCGCCCGACGAGGTCGCCGAGGCCGAGCCCGAGGCGCAGCAGCGGAGGCGCGGCAGGCTCGTCGCGGGCATCGTGTCGGGCCTCGTGGTGCTGGGCGCGGTCATCACCATCGGTGCCGTCACGCTCGGCCGCGACGACTCGCCCGACGTCGCACCGACGTCCACCTCGGACTTCAGCCAGGCGCCCGTGTCCACCAGCATCGGTGAGGCGGTCCCGTCGCCGCACTCGCTGCTCGGGACGCGGCAGGCGGACGGCTCGGTCGTGTTCACCTGGGAGAACCCCGACCCGGAGCAGGGCGACCAATACCTCTGGGGGGTGCGCCAGGCCACCGGCGAGCCGCAGCTGACCCTCGTCGCTCAGCCCACGGCGACGGTCCCCGCGGCCGACGCCACGGGCGAGGTCTGCATCGAGGTGTCTATCGTGCGCGCCGACCGTCGCGCGTCGACCACGCCCCTCGAGGGGTGCGCGTCATGAGGGTGCGCTCGCGCGTCACGACGGCCGCAGCGGTCGTCACCGTCCCGGTGCTCGTGCTCGTCCTCGCGCTGCTCAACCAGGGCTTCCCGCTGGCGCGCCTCGACCTCAACGACGGCGCCGTCTGGCTGACGGCGACCAGCCAGTCGCAGCTCGGGCGGTTCAACGCGCAGGTCGAGGAGCTCAACGGCGGGCTCGTCGCGCAGGGAAAGTCGTTCGACGTGCTCCAGGACGCCGGCGACGTGCTGCTGGCCGAGTCCGGCAACCTCTCAGTCGTCGACCCGGCCACCGTCGCGACCACCACGCAGGTCGCGGCACCCGGCACGACACCGTCGATGGCCGCGGGCACGGTCGCGCTGTACGACGGGGACGGCAACGTCTGGGTGCGCACCATCGACGACCTGGACTCGCTCCGCACCGAGACGGACACGCCGGAGATCGAGCTGGGCGACGGCGGCCGCGCCGTGGTCGCCCGGAGCGGGACGGCCTTCGGCGTCGCGCCCCAGGGCGGCGCCGTCACGCGCGTCGAGATGGGGTCCGGGTCGCCGCAGGTGAGCGAGTCCGGGTCCGTCGGCGACGGTGCTGTCGACCAGATCACCGCGGTCGGCGACGAGCCCGTCACGCTCTCGGGCAGCACGGTCCGCACGCTGCACGGCTCTGTCGAGGTGAAGGGCGAGGACCTCACGCTCCAGCAGCCTGGGCCCGCGTCGTCGCGAGTCCTCGTCTCGAGCCGCGACGCCCTGCTCGAGGTGCCGCTCGACGGCGGCCGGGTGGTCGAGCACAAGACCACCGGGTCCGGGAAGCCGGCGCAGCCGGTCCAGGTCGGGTCCTGCGCGCACGCCGCGTGGGCGTCACCGATCGGGTCGTACATCCAGCTGTGCGACGGCGCGAAGGCCGACGTCCGCGACCTCGAGGACATGTCCAGCGCCGACGTGCTGACCTTCCGGGTCAACCGGCAGATGGTCGTCCTCAACGACACGTTGCGCGGACGGCTGTGGCTGCCGCTCGAGGACACGAAGCTGCGGGTGCCCAACTGGACGGACGTCGTCCCGGAGGAGCAGCCCGACGAGGCGCAGGAGGAGACCGAGACCTCGGACACGACCCAGGACCTCGTCACCGAGTGCTCGGCCGAGTCGGCGTCGCCCACGGCGGCGGACGACGAGTTCGGCGTGCGGCCCGGTCGCACGACCATCCTGCCGGTCATCGACAACGACTCCTCGTCCGACTGCGGCATCCTCGCGATCTCGCAGTTCGAGCAGCTGCCCGAGCAGTTCGGCCGGGTCGAGGCGATCTACGGCGGCCGCGCGCTGCAGGTCTCCGTCGCCGCCGGTGCGACGGGCAGCGGTGAGTTCACGTACACGATCACGGACGGCCGCGGTACGTCGGCGCCGCCGACGGCGCACGTGCGCCTGACGGTCCGGGGCATCGGCGAGGACGAACCACCTCGCCAGGTGCGTACCGGCTCGATGCGCGTCGAGCAGGGTGGCCAGTCCGACCACCAGGTGCTGGCCGACTTCGTCGACCCGGACGGCGACGACCTCCTGCTCGTCGGCGCCACGGCCGACCCGGCCGCGGGGTCCGTGCGGTTCCGCCAGGACGGCACGCTGACGTTCAACGCCGACGGGGCGTCACTGGGCCGGACCCAGGTGACCGTCGAGGTCTCGGACGGGACCACGACCACCGAGGGGACACTCGACGTCGACGTGCGGCCGGCCGGCTCGCTCGCGCCGCAGATCGACCCGGTCTTCGCCGTCACCTACGTCGGCCAGGCCGTCACGCTCAACCCGCTCACGGCCGTGCGCAGCTCCTCCAGCGAGCCACCGCGCCTCGCCGGGGTCGACGAGGTGGTGGGCGCCACGATCACGAGCGACCTGCAGGGCGGCACCTTCACGTTCAGCGCCGCTCGTGCGGGCACCTACTACGTCCCGTTCCTCGTCGCCGCGCCGCCGCAGCAGGCGACGGGTCTCGCGCGCGTCGACGTGCTCGAGTGGCCCGACACCCCCGTGCCCCCGGTCGCCGTGCGGGACAAGGCCTACCTCCCGCCGGGCGGCGAGGTCACGATCGACCCGCTCGAGAACGACTCGGACGCGGAGGGCAAGGTCCTCGTCCTGCAGTCCGTCGAGGTCCCCGAGGGCACCGGGCTCAAGGTGGCGGTGCTCGACCACCACCTGGTGCAGATCCGCTCCGAGCGCACGCTCGACGGCCCCGTCGCCCTGAGCTACACGGTGTCCAACGGGCAGGCGTCGGCGGTCGGCGAGATCGTCGTGCAGCCCGTGCCGCCGTCGGCGACGTCCCAGCCGCCCGTCGTGGAGAACGTCGAGGTGAGCGTGCGCACCGGCGGCGTCGTCACGATCCCCGTGCTGGACACCGCGTACGACCCCGACGGCGACCGCCTGACCCTGGTGGCGGAGCTCGCCGAGCCGCTGGGCGACGGGGAGGGCCTGCTGTTCGTCTCGGGCGACGTGCTGCGCTACCAGGCTCCCGACGACGCGATCACGGCACACGCGACGTTCGCCGTCCAGGACGCGACCGGCAACGTCACGGCGGCGACCGTCACGGTGCGCGTGCACGCCTCCGACGCGAGCACCAAGGCGCCCCCGCGGCCGAAGAACCTCCTCGCGCGCGTCTACGAGGGCGACACCGTGCGGATCCCCGTCCCGCTGGTGGGCATCGACCCCGACGGCGACGGCGTGACCTTGCTCGGGCAGGCCTCGGCCCCGGCGCACGGCCGGGTGACCGCCACCGGTCCGGACTGGATCGAGTACCAGGCGCTGCCCGGCGAGCTCGGCACGGACACCTTCACCTACGCCGTCGAGGACTGGGTGGGTCAGCGTGCGGTCGCCGAGATCCGGGTCGGCATCGGCCCGCGACCGACCGGCGCTGCCCCCGTGGTCGCCCGCGACGACGAGGTCACCGTCAAGCCCGGCCAGCGGGTCGAGGTCCGGGTGCTGGCCAACGACATCGACTCGAGCGGCGGCGAGCTCACCCTCGCCCCGGAGCTCGACATGCCCGACGGCACGGATGCCAAGGTGGACGGCCGGCGCATCGTCGTGCACGCACCCGACCAGCCCGGGGTCCTCCAGATCGCCTACACCGTCTCGAACGACCGCGGCGGCCACGACACCGGGGTCCTCACGGTGACGGTCGCCGACGACGCACCCGTGCTCGCCCCGATCGCCCGCGACGTCGTCGTGCCGGCGATCGACACCATCGGCCGGACCGAGGTCTCGGTCGACGTGCTGGCTGTCGCGCAGAACCCGAGCGGGCCGCTCAGCGACCTCAGCGTCTCGGTGCCCGCCGCCCTCGCGGAGGTCGCGCGGGTGGACTCGTCCGGCAAGGTGGTGGTCACGCTCGTCGACCACGCGCAGACGCTGGCCTACCAGCTCAGCAACCGGACGTCGACGGACGGTACGGCGACCGCGTACGCGTTCATCACGGTCCCCGCGCTGGGCTTCTTCCGCCCCATCCCGCGCCCGAAGGCGCCGGAGCTGCGCGTGGCCTCGGGGGAGCAGCTCGTCATCCCCCTGTCGGAGCAGGTGCAGGTCGCGCCCGGACGCACAGCGTCGGTCGCGGACCCGCTCGGCGTGACGGCGACGAAGTCGGACGGCACCGACCCCGTCAAGGACAAGGAGACCCTGCAGTTCCGCTCGGAGGCCGGCTATGCCGGGCCCGCCTCGATCACCGTGCCGGTGACCGACGCCTCCAGTGCGGGGGACACGTCGGCGCGCACCTCGCTGATCACCCTGCAGATCACGGTGTTCGCGGTCGACGACCACCCGCCGACGTTCACGCCGTCGGTGATCGACGTCGCGCCTGGCGAGGACCCGATCCCCGTCGACCTGCGGTCGTTCACCACCGGCCCCGAGGGCGCGACGCCCGCGGAGGACCGCTACAGCTACCAGCTCACGGCCGCCGTGCCCGCCGGGTTCACGGGCGGCATCGACGACGACGGCTTCCTGCGGATCGCGGCCGACGAGACCACGCCCAAGGGCCGCACCGACAAGCTCGAGCTGCGGATCGGGTACGGGCGCACGGGCTCGCTCCCCGCGACCATCGACCTGCGCGTCATCGCGAGCACCCGCCGCACGGCCGTCGTCAACGACCGGGTGATCGAGAACGGCGTCGAGGGCCAGCAGACCACGGTGAGCGTGCTGGACGACGCCTTCAACCCGTTCCCCGACTCGCCGCTGACGGTCGTCGGGGCGACGGTCGAGACGCCGGGCGCGGGCACCGCGAGCGCGACCACCAGCACGGTGAGCGTTCGCCCCGCCGCCGGGTTCATCGGCCAGATGGTCACCCGGTTCCGCGTCCGCGACGTGACGGGCGACCCGGACCGCGAGGTCGAGGGCCGCATCACCGTCACGGTCCGCGGCAAGCCCGCCACGCCCACCGCCCCGCGCATCGGCGAGGTCCGGGACCGGACGGTCGTCCTGTCGTGGGACGCGCCCGACAACCGCGGGGCGCCCATCACGGGCTACCGCGTCGTCGCGAACCCGGGCAACATCGTGCGCTCGTGCGCCAGCACCACCTGCACGATCGACAACCTGACCAACGACACCGAGTACACGTTCACGGTCGCGGCACAGAACGACGTCGACTGGTCGGAGCAGAGCCCGCCGTCGGCGACCGCACGCCCCGACGCGGTGCCGAACCAGCCGTCGCCGCCTGTGCTCGCCTTCGGCGACGGCAGCGTGCGCGCGACCTGGGACCCGCCGGTGTCCAGCGGCTCACCGGTGACCAGCTACACGCTCGAGATCTCGCCGGCGCCCGTGACCGGGCCGGCGTCCGTCACGTCGACGACCACCAGCTACACGTTCCCCGGCCTGAAGAACGGGACCGCGTACACGGTGCGCGTGCGGGCGCAGAACCGGGCGCCGGAGCCGAGCGCGTGGTCGGACTCGTCGCAGCCCGAGGTGCCGGCCGGCGTCCCGGCCGCGCCGACCGACCTCGTGGCCCAGCGGGTCAACACGCCGCTCGGTGGGCAGATCAACGTCAGCTGGGCCGAGCCCAACGGCAACGGTGACCGCGTCGCCGGCTACGAGCTCGTGATCTCCAACGGGCCGAACGGCCGGACGGTGGCGCTGGACGCCGCGTCCACCGGCTACGCGTTCACCGACGCCGCGAACGGCCCGGCGTACCGGTTCCAGGTCCGGGCGAGGAACAAGGCCCCCGGGTGGTCCGCGCCGACGGTCACGGAGGCGTCGACGTACGGGCTGCCGAGCGCGCCGACCTCCGTGAGCGCCAGTGCAGACGCCGGTCAGGGCCGCATCCAGGTGCGCTGGTCCGGCGCCGACGGCAACGGCACGTCGATCCGCTCGTACGTGGTCAAGCTTCCCGACGGATCCGAGCGGGACGTCGGCGGTTCGACGTCGTTCACCGACACCAACCTGCGCGGCGGGAGCACGTACGCGTACCAGGTCCGCACGGTCAACGACGCGGGATCGAGCGAGTGGAGCGCGGTGGCCTCGGCGGTCGCGACGACGCCGCCGGACGCGCCGCCCGTCTCGCTCGCCGTGACGGCGAACGGCAACGGCGGTCGGCCCACGCAGATCACGATCACCCGAGGCAACGTGGGCAACGACGGCGGCGGGCAGAACCTGCAGTACACCTGGGAGCTCAGGAGCGACCGCCACGGACCCGTGTCCGGGTCGTTCTCCGGCACGACCGCGGTCGTCGACGTCACCGGCTGGGACTGGCAGTTCCGGGGAACTCAGGCAACCGCCACCGTGACAGCGAGCACGAGCGTCGGATCGACGTCGAACGCCGCGTCGATCGACGTCGTGTGGGGCCAGCCGCCGAGTGCGGTCCAGGGCCTCGCCGTCGTGCCGGACAGCGCGACTGTGCCGAAGAGACTCACCGTCACCTGGGACGCGCCCGCGGACGACGGCGGCATCGGCATCGACAAGTACTCCGTGTGCTGGAAGGTGAACGGCCAGGACTCCGGGTGTGAGGACACCCGCGGAACGTCGGTGGAGCGGCGTCTGAGCGACTGGCTCAACCCACCGGTTCCCGGCGACAAGGTGACCGCCACCGTCTCCGCGAGCAACGGGCGCGGCTCGGGCCCGAGCGACTCGGTCGACTTCGTCTACCCCGCTCCGGCGCCACCACCCACACCGTGACCAACCCACGACACCACCACCACCTGACCGACCTCCCGAGGAGCACCACCACATGACCCCCGAGCAGAGCATCTGGTTCGCCGAGACCTTCGACGCGCTGGTCGCCAACGTCGGTCTCGCGCTCCTCGGCAAGGAGCAGTCCGTGCGTCTCGCACTCACGGCGATGGTCGCGGAGGGCCACCTCCTGCTCGAGGACGCGCCCGGCACCGGCAAGACGTCGCTGGCCAAGGCGCTCGCCGCCACGGTTCAGGGCAGCCACCACCGGATCCAGTTCACGCCCGACCTGCTGCCGTCCGACGTGACGGGCGTGACCATCTACGACCAGAGCACGCACCGCTTCGAGTTCCACCCGGGGCCGATCTTCGCGTCCGTGGTGCTCGCCGACGAGATCAACCGCGCCTCGCCGAAGACGCAGGCCGCGCTCCTCGAGGTCATGGAGGAGGGCAACATCACGGTGGACGGCGTGACGCACCCCGTGGGTCGCCCGTTCATGGTGATCGCGACGCAGAACCCGATCGAGCAGGCCGGCACCTACCGGCTGCCCGAGGCGCAGCTGGACCGCTTCCTCATCAAGACGTCGCTGGGCTATCCCGACCGCGCCTCGACCATCGAGATCCTCGCGGGTGCGAAGGACCGGACCACGGTTCTGACGCCCCGCATCACCACGCAGGCGGTCGGCACGATGGCGGACCTGGCGCAGACCGTGCACATCGACGAGGTCGTGCTCGACTACGTGGCTCGGCTGACGGAGGCCACGCGCGACGACGCCCAGACGGCGATCGGCGCGAGCGTCCGCGGCGGGCTCGCGCTCGTCCGCACGGCCAAGGTGTGGGCGGCCGCGTCGGGCCGCGAGTACGTCATCCCGGACGACGTCAAGGAGCTGGCCCAGCCGGTGCTCGCGCACCGCCTGATCCTGGACACGGAGGCCGAGTTCGCCGGGGTCACGGCGGTCGACGTGCTCGCGCGCATCCTCGAGCAGACGGCGCCGCCGGCGCTGCGGGCGGCCTGATCGTGGGTCTTCGGGTCTCTCCGGTCGGCTGGGGAGTGGCGGTCGTCGCCCTCCTCGGTCTCGTGCTGGGCCGGTGGTTCGGCTGGCTCGAGCTCGCGGCCATCGGGGCGGCCCTCACGGCGGTGCTCGTCGTGTCGCTGGTGATGACCGCGGGCCGCGCCCGGTACGAGATCCGCCTCGACATGGCGGACCGCCGGGTCAGGGTCGGGGAGCGCGCGGTCGGGCGCGTCGAGGTGAGCAACGTCGCCCGCCGCCGGTCGCTGCCGTCGCGCGTCGAGCTTCCGGTCGGGGCCGCGGTCGCCGAGTTCTCGGTCCCAGCCCTGGCGCCCGGCGCCGAGCACGACGACCTCTTCGCCATCCCCACGGCCCGCCGCGCGGTCATCGTCGTGGGGCCCGTGCGCTCTGTCCGGGGCGACCCGTTTGGCCTCGCGCGTCGCAGCGTGCGCTGGACCCGGCCCGTGGACCTGTTCGTGCACCCGCTGCTCGTCTCGCTGGCTGGCGCGAGCTCTGGCCTGCTGCGCGACCTCGAGGGGCAGTCGACGCGGGACCTGTCCGACTCGGACCTGTCGTTCCACGCGCTGCGCGACTACGTCGCGGGCGACGACCGGCGCTACATCCACTGGCGGACCACCGCGCGCCGAGGCGCCCTCATGGTCAAGCAGTTCGAGGACACCCGCCGCACCCAGACGGCGCTGGTCCTCGCGACCGACCCGCGCGACTACGCCGACGACGACGAGTTCGAGCTCGCCGTGTCGGTCATCGCCTCGGTCGGCGTCCAGACCATCCGCGAGGAGCGCGACCTGGCCGTCCTCGCCGGCCCGGGGAGCCTGCGGGTCGAGACCCCTCCGCTGCTGCTCGACGACTGCTCCGGCATCCAGCTCGCCTCAAGCGGCGCCGGCATGGCCCTGCTCGGCCGGCGCGTGGCGCGCGAGGCGGCGGACGCGTCGGTCGCGATGCTGGTCACCGGCTCGGGTCCGTCCGACTCCGACCGACGCCTCGGCGCACGCCACGTGCCCACGGGCACGCGCACGGTCGTCGTGCGGTGCGAGCGCGGCGCCGACGTCTCGGTCCGCACGCAGGGCTCGCTGAGCCTTGCGACGATCGGCACCCTCGACGACCTGCCCCGGCTGCTGCGGCGGGTGACCGCGTGACGCCTCCTGTTCGCACCGCGAGCCGCGCCACGGTCGACATCGCCTGCCTGGTCGGCACCCTCGCGCTGGCGCTCGTCCCGCTGCTCGCGGTCTACGGCGGCCTCGTCGCGCTGCCCGCGCTCGTCGGCGGGCTGGTGCTCGGCACCGGCGTCGCGGCGCTGGGTGCGGTGCGCCGCTGGTCCGCCCTCACGGTCGTCGCGCTCGTGGTCGTCGTCTTCGTGCTCGCCGGCGGACCGCTCGCGGTGCCGTCGACGACCGTCGCGGGCGTGCTCCCCACGCCGAGCACCGTCGTGGAGCTGGCTCGCGGCGCCGTCACCTCTTGGAAGCAGGTGCTCACGCTCCAGCCGCCGGTCGGCTCGAGCGGGAGCCTGCTGGTCGCCATGCTGCTGCTCGCGCTCGTCGGGTCGGCCGCTGCCGTGTCCGTGGCGCTGCGCGCGCGTCAGGGCGCCGTCGCGGCGACCGCCGCCGTGGTTCCCGTGGCCGGTGTCGTCGCCGCGATCCTGCTGGGCGTCCGCCATCCGTCGGTCCCGCCGATCGTGACGGGCACGGTCCTCGTCGTCGTCCTGCTGGCGTGGTCCTCGTGGCGCGCCGGGCTGCTGCGGGCGCGCCGCGTGGTCGCGACGGGCCTGCTCGCGACGATCGCCGTGGCCGCCGGCGTGCTGGGCGCACCCGCCGTTGCCGGGCCGACGGACCGGTTCGTGGTCCGCGACGAGATCGTTCCGCCGTTCGACCCGCGCGCCTACCCGAGCCCGCTGTCGGCGTTCCGGGAGTTCGTGAAGAAGGACGAGGACGCCAAGCTCTTCACCGTCACCGGGCTGCCGGCGGGCGCGCGGATCCGGCTCGCGACCATGGACCGGTACGACGGCGTCGTGTGGAACGTCGCAGGCGACGGGTCCGCGCAGGCGTCGGGGGAGTTCCGCCGCGTGGGCGACACCATCGACACCACTGTCCGGGGAGAGCCCGCGCACGTCGACGTGCAGATCGACGACCTCACGGGCGTCTGGCTGCCCACCGTGGGGCAGGCGACGTCGTTCGACGTGGCCGACTCCGCCGCGGCGGCGGGCCTGCGCTACAACGACGCGACCGGCGCGGCGGTGCTGACGGACGGCGTGCACCGGGGCCTGCGCTACGGCGTCGACGTCGTCGTCCCGCGCGTCCCCACCACCGACGAGGTGGGCAGCGCCGCGGCGTCCGACATCTCGCAGCCGGAGCTGACCGGCGTGCCGGACGCCGCGACGATCACGGCCGCAGACGTCGCGCGCGACGCAGGCAACCCGGTGCAGATCGCCGAGCAGCTCTCCACCTGGCTGACCGAGCAGGGCTACTTCAGCCACGGCATCGTCGACGCCGGTGACTACGCCTCGCTCTCCGGGCACGGCGCGGACCGGATCACCTCGCTGCTGGCCGGCGACATCATGGTGGGCGACGGCGAGCAGTACGCCGCGGCGATGGCTCTGATGGCCCGGGAGATGGGCCTGCCCGCGCGGGTGGTGCTCGGGTTCGCGCCCGAGGACGCCGCCGCCGGTCCCGTCACCGTGACCGGCAAGGACATCCAGGCGTGGGTCGAGATCAGCTTCCAGGGCTACGGCTGGGTGCCGTTCGACGCCACACCGCCGCCCGAGCAGACGCCGCAGGAGGACGACCAGCAGAAGCCGTCCGAGCCCGACCCGCAGGTGGTCCAGCCCCCGCCCCCGCCGCCGGCCGCGGTGACGCCGCCCGACGAGGACACGGAGCAGCCGCAGACGGACGACCCGGCCTCGGACGACGACGGCAACGCCCAGTGGCTCCGGATCGCCCGCATCGCCGGCGTCGTCTCGATCCCGCTGATCCTCCTGGCGGCTCCGCTGCTGGTGATCGTCGGGCTCAAGGCTCGTCGTCGCCGGCGTCGGCGTCGCAGCCCGGACACCGTCGCGCAGGTCGCCGGCGGCTGGGACGAGGTGCTCGACGTCGCGCGCGACCTGCGCCGCCCGGCCGGAGCCCTGGCAACCCGCAACGAGTCCGCGCGTGCGCTGGCCGCGGCCTTCGCGGACCAGCCGCAGGGCGCACTTGTCGGCTCGCGGGTCGGGGCCCTTGCCCGCTCCGCCGACCAGGCGGTGTTTAGCGCCGGGGACCCGAGCCCGGCGCAGGCCACCGCCTACTGGTCGGACGTGGAGACCACCGTGGAGGCGATGTCGCACAGCGTCGGCTGGCGCCGACGGATGCGGGCGCGCCTCTCGACGGCCTCGCTCCGGTCCGACCGTCGCCGACGGAACCGCCGCCGCAGGGATGCCTCATGACGACGGACGTCCGACCTCAGGGAGTGCACGTGCCCGACAACGGCCACCGGGTCGATCAGGCGGACCCGGCGTCGATGGGACGTCGGTCCGCGGCGACCCTCCTGGACCTCGCGCTCTGGCTCGTCGTGGGCGGCTGGCTCGTGGTCGTCGGCACGGTGCGCGCGCTCGCCGACGCCGGGGAGCCGGACACCGGGTCGCTGCTCCTGGTCCTGCTCGGCGGTGCCTCGGCGACGGTGTTCGTCGTCGGCCAGTGGATCGTGCACGGCCGGTTCGGCTGGACCGTCGGCCGGCTCGCGACGGGCATCCGGACGCTCGACGTCGAGACGCGCCGACCGATCGGGCTCGCCCGGGTGCTGATCCGAGGCCTCGTTCTCGCGGCCGGCGTGCTGGCCCTGGGCGTCGGGTTGCTCGTCGTGCTGCTCTCGCCCCTGTTCGACCGCACGGGTCGACGCCGCGGGTGGCACGACCTCGCCGCCGGGGACGAGGTGCTCGACCTGCGGTCCGCGCGCGGGCAGGGGGGACCGGTGGTTCCTCCGGTGCCGCAGAACCTCGAGCCGCGGCCGGCGGCCCCGGTCCGATCCGCGACGACCGTGCCGGGCTGGGCCGTGTCGACGGTCGCGGGCGGCGGCGACGGCACCGCGCTGCTGGACGAGCTCCTCGACGAGGGACGGCCCTCCGCGCTGGTCCTCGCACCCGTGTCGCCGCAGCGCAGCGGCCCCGACCTGGACACGCGCGCGACGCCCGTGGTCCGGCAGGTCGGGCTCAGCTACGGCCTCGCGCCGGAGCTCGAGATGACCCGCCCCGCGGGGCCGCGCGACGACCTGCTCGCGCAGCCGGTCGACTCGGTCGCGGTGGACCGGGCGGTGGCCGAGCTCGAGCTCTCCGACGGTCGCCGGATCACCGTCGAGCGGACGGCGCTGGTGGGCCGCAACCCGGCGTCGGACGCGGACGTCCAGCTGGTGCGGGTGGTCGACCCCGGACGATCGGTGTCCAAGACGCACCTGCAGATCGGCGTCGAGCCCGGCGGCGTCTGGGTGGCGGACCGCGGCTCCACCAACGGCACGGTGGTCACCCTCCCCGACGGCGCGCAGGTGGTCTGCCGCGTCGACCAGCAGGTTCGGCTGCGCGTCGGCTCGACGGTCGTGTTCGGCGACTGCGCCCTGCGTCTGGTGCGGGCCCCCGGGACGCGCTCCGCGCCCTAGGAACTAGAGTCGGAGCATGGCGGACCGGCGCCTGGCTGCACGGATGCAGCTCGTCGAGATCGAGGATGCCTCGATCACGGCGCCTCGGTCGCGCCACCCCGACGACGAGCCGCCCCCCGGGATCCCCGCCACCACCCACCACCCCGTGCTGCGCTGGTGGCCGCTGGCCGCGGTCGTGGTGGTCTGCCTGGTCGCGGCGACGATGCTCGCGTCTGCAAGGGACCGCGCCTTCGTCGCCCACATCGAGGCCGTGCCCGGCCTGGTGCGGCCGTTGGACGCGGCGCCGGCGCCCCTGTGGGAGGTGCCGGGCCGGACGGCCAACGGGGGGGTGCTCGCTGCCGACGGCGCGCTCGTCGTGGTCGGCGAGGGCAACGACGCGTGGAACGTGACGGCGCACGACCCGACGACCGGTGACGTGCTGTGGACCGTCCCGGTCGGGTCGGCCCCGCGCAGCGGGTTCGAGAGCGGCGGCGTGACGTGCCCGGCCCGGGGCACCGACGTCGGCTCGCTGGTCCTGTGCCTGGTGCCGCAACCGCGGGTCCTGTACTCCGACGACGCGTCGATCCAGGAGGAGCCACGCGTCACGGTCCTGCCGCTGTCCGCCAGCGACGGCACGCGCACGGGCGGCTGGGAGATCCGCGGCGACGTCGTCGGCATCGAGCGGGTGGACGACGACCTCGTCATCGGCCGGCTGGCCCCGGACAACCACCTGGAGGTGCAGCGCCGCAGCGGCCGGTCGGGCGCGGTCGTCTGGTCGTACAGGACGCCGGCCGACATGGCGCAGCTCCTCAGCGCGTCGATGCATGTGCTGCCGCCGATCGTCGTGCTCGACGGCGAGTCGACGATCATCCTCGACGCCGACGACGGTCACACCCTGGTGGCCGGCGCCCGGTTCACCGGGCTCGAGGCCGCGGCTCTCCGCGGCCGGTTCGCGACCTGGGCGCCCGTCGGCGGCGGACACATGCACGACGTCGACGGCGCGGAGCTCTACCGGCTGTCGGGCCTGCCAGCTCAGCTGTCGGCCGACGACGGCTCCGAGCCTGCGCGCGTCGTCGTCGACGAGGGCTCGCAGCTGGTGTCGCTCGACCTGGGCACGGGGACCGAGCAGTGGCGCACCGTGTCGATGCTCGACCCGCGCGTGCTCGTCGGCCACCGGCTCGTGGTGTCGGGAGCCGGGACCTACGGGGTGCTCGACGCCTCGGACGGCCGCGAGCTGTGGTCCGTCGACACCGGCGACGCCCTGGGGTGGGAGCCGCTCTCCGACGGCACCCTGGTCCTGGGTCCGGGCTCCTCGCCCGACGGACGGCCGGAGCTGTGGGGGCGCGCGCTCGCCGACGGGGTGCGGTACTGGGCGGTCCCGCTGCCGGAGCACGTGCGCCATGTCGACGCGGTGGGCGGGCAGCTCGTCGTGCGGACGCCCAGCGACCTGATCATCTACGGCTGACGCGCGGTGGCCCACGGTGGGCTGAAGGCCCCGATGCAGCTCGTGCGGCTCGACGAGGGCGAGACCCTCCCGGACGAGCCCGCGTCCGGACCCGAGCGGTTGCGTGCGTGGGCGGCCCGACGACCCGGCCGCGCGACGTCGGCGGCCGTCGTCGCGCTGCTCGCGCTGGCTGCCGTCGTCGTCGGAGTCCCGCGGTGGGAGGCGACGCAGGAGCGCACCGCCGTGCTGGGCGAGGCGCGGTTCCCCGGCGCCGTCCGATCGCTCCAGGACCCGCCGCGCGTGCGCTGGACGGCTGCCGTCGACGGGTCCGTGGCGCCGCTGCTGGTGGGCGACGTGATCGTCGCGATGGCCGGCCCCTCTCCACAGGGACGTCGGCTCGTGGGGCTGAACGCCGTGGCGGGCGAGCAGCGGTGGTCCGTGCCCCTGGGCGAGCAGCCGTTGCCGGAGAACGTGCTCTGCCGCACCCTGGTCGCCGAGCTCGCGTGCGTGGTCGGCCCGGCTCCGCCCTCCGACCGGCACGTGCTGGTCGCGGGGGAGCCGATCCACGACGACGGCACCGCCGCCCTGCTGGTCCTCGACCCGACCGACGGCACGGTGCTGTCACGCAGCGAGATCCCCGGCTGGGTGGTGGCGACCGCGCAGGCGGGGCCGGACCTGGTGGTCGCCACGTACGCGTGGGGCATGCTCACGGTGCGCCGGATCGACCCGGCGACGGGTGCGGCGCGGTGGCAGACCCAGCGGTGGTCCACCTTCCAGTCGGCGTCGAACGGTCGGGTGTCCCTGGTGGCGGCGGCGGGCCTGGTCATTGCAGCGGGGAACGACGTCACCCTCCTGCTCGACGCGGCGACGGGGGAGCGGCTGCCGCGGCCGAAGGGCTCGACGGTCGCGGACCAGACGCGCCTGCTCGAGGACGGCACGCTGGTACGTACCCGGTACCGCCTGCGCGACGCGGGCGTCGACGCCGTGTCGGAGCTGTCGACCGGGCGCGGCCAGCCGTGGGCGTCGGTGCCCGGGGTGCTCGTCGCACCGGCGACGAGCGACGGGACGTCGGGCCTCGTGTTCGCGGCCGGCGGGCTGGCCGACCAGACGTCCGGCGGACGGGTGCGGGCGTTCGACCGGGCGTCTGCCGCGCAGGAGTGGTTGGCCACGGCGCCGGCACCCGAGGTCGCCGTGGACGCGGCTGGGCGGGTCGTGCTGCGCGGCGGTGGCGGGCTCGTCGGGCTGGACGCCGCGAGCGGCGAGCAGCAGTGGGCGAGGACGTTCGGCCCGTCGATCGGGCGGGTGTTCACGGATGGTCGACGGGTCGCGGTCGAGCACGACGCGTCCGACGGCACGCCGATGCTGTCCGCCGTAGCGCTGGACGACGGCGCTCCGGCCTGGGAGGTCCCGCTCCCCGTCGGCACCACCCGGGTGGTCCGGCTGGGCGGTCAGCTGTACGCCGTGGGGGACGACGCGCTGGTGGCGCTGCGATGAGACCGGGTTGCAGTGCGCCCCGCGTCTGGGGGTACGGTGACTTCGTGCTCGCAGTCACCCTCCTCCTTCTTTGCCGCGACGAGGCCCTCTAGGCCGCATCCTCGTCGCGGTGTCGTGTGTGCCGGCTGACTCCCCGCCGAACCGCCCGAAGGACGAGAAGACCATGACCTACCTGGAGACGAGCGCACAGCAGCCGTCGTCGATGCCGGTGCACAAGTACCGCCCCTTCCACGAGCAGATCCGTGTCGAGCTGCCCGACCGCCGCTGGCCCGACAAGCGCGTCACGCAGGCACCCCGCTGGTGCGCCGTGGACCTGCGGGACGGGAACCAGGCGCTGATCGAGCCGATGAACCCCGCCCGCAAGCTCGAGATGTTCGAGCTGCTGGTGCAGATGGGCTTCAAGGAGATCGAGGTGGGCTTCCCGTCCGCCTCGCAGACCGACTTCGACTTCGTGCGGATGCTCATCGAGGAGGACCGCATCCCGGACGACGTCGTCATCCAGGTGCTGACGCAGGCGCGCGAGCACCTCATCGAGCGGACGTACGAGGCGATCGCGGGCGCCAAGCAGGCGATCGTGCACCTGTACAACTCGACCTCGACCCTGCAGCGGGAGGTCGTGTTCCGCTCCGACGAGGACGGCATCGTCGACATCGCCGTCTCCGGCGCCCGGTTCTGCAAGAAGTACGAGGAGCTCGTCCCGGACACCGACGTGTACTACGAGTACTCGCCGGAGTCGTACACGGGCACCGAGCTGGAGTACGCGCTGCGGATCTGCAACGCCGTGCTCGAGGTGCTGGAGCCGACGCCCGACCGCAAGGTGATCATCAACCTGCCCGCGACGGTCGAGATGGCGACGCCCAACGTCTACGCCGACTCGATCGAGTGGATGAGCCGCAACCTGCGCTACCGCGAGAGCGTCGTGCTCTCGCTCCACCCGCACAACGACCGCGGCACCGCCGTCGCCGCCGCCGAGCTGGGCTACCTGGCCGGCGCCGACCGCATCGAGGGCTGCCTGTTCGGCAACGGCGAGCGCACAGGCAACGTCTGCCTGGTGACCCTGGGCATGAACCTGTTCAGCCAGGGCGTGGACCCGCAGCTGGACTTCTCCGACATCGACCACATCCGCCGCACCGTCGAGCGCTGCAACCAGCTGCCGGTCAACGAGCGGCACCCCTACGGCGGGGACCTGGTGTTCACGGCGTTCTCCGGCTCGCACCAGGACGCGATCAAGAAGGGCCTGACCGCCCTCGAGGCGTCGGCGGAGCGCCAGGGCAAGACGATCGACGACGTCGTGTGGGCCGTCCCGTACCTGCCGATCGACCCGAAGGACGTCGGCCGGTCGTACGAGGCGATCATCCGCGTGAACTCGCAGTCGGGTAAGGGCGGCATCTCCTACCTGATGAAGTCCGAGAAGGACCTGGACCTGCCGCGCCGGCTGCAGATCGAGTTCTCCCAGGTCGTGCAGAAGCACACCGACCAGCACGGCACCGAGGTCACGGCCGACGAGCTCTGGCACATCTTCAACGACGAGTACCTGCCGGTCGAACCGGGCAGCCCCTTCGCGCCGTGGGGTCGGTTCGCGCTGCGCGGCACGCGCGGGACCAGCGTCGAGGACGGGCCCGACACCCTCGAGGTGGACCTCGTCGACCGCGGTGTCCGGCGCACGCTCGAGGGGTCCGGCAACGGTCCCGTCGCGGCGTTCGTCGCGGCCGTGAAGACCCTCGGGGTCGACGTGGCCGTGCTCGACTACGCGGAGCACGCGCTCTCGTCGGGTGGCGACGCCACCGCCGCCGCGTACGTGGAGTGCGCCATCGGCGACGAGATCCTCTGGGGCGTCGGCATCGACCCCTCCATCACGACCGCCTCGCTCAAGGCGATCATCTCGGCCGTGAACCGGCACGAGCGCTGACGTCGGCCGACCCGCGCCGACCTCCTCTCTGCAGTTCGCCCGTTCTCAGCCCCTGCTCTGCCCCGCGGCGGCGACACGCCCGCCGTCCCGGGGCGCGCGCGGCGTCCCGTCGGTAACCCCGACCACGCCACGCGCCACTCGCGCCGCCGACCCTCACCCGCATCTCCGTCACCACCCTCGACGGGAGCGGGCCGACGAGGAGTCGGCGGCGCGAGCCCGTCGGCCATCTCCCACCGGTCCGGTCTACGGTGGCTGCCGTGCGCTTCCAGGTCGTCCCCGCCGCCTACGTCGTCCTTCGTCGCGACGGCGAGGTCCTGCTCCAGCTGCGGCGCGGGACCGGCTACATGGACGGGCACTGGGCGTGTGCGGCTGCCGGGCACGTCGAGCGCGGGGAGTCGGTGATCGCCGCCGCGATCCGCGAGGCGCGCGAGGAGCTGGGGATCGACGTCGCCGCCGCCGACCTCGCCGGGCTCACCGGCATGCACCGATCGAACGGGACCGGCGACCCGATCGACGAGCGCGTGGACTGGTTCTTCGAGTGCCGTCGATGGGCCGGCGAACCCGCGCTTCAGGAGCCCGACAAGGCCGCCGACCTGCGCTGGTTCGCCCTCGGCGCGCTGCCCGACCCCGTCGTGCCGCACGAGCGCGCGGTGCTGGACGCGCTCGCTCACGGGTCCGTTCCGGCGGTCATGACCTTCGGCTTCTGACGCCGGACCGGAGTGCGACGGTGTCTGGCCGGTATGTGGACAGACCGAGCGAATCGAACGTACGTTCGATAGACTAACCCCGTGAGATCCACTCCAGCCGAGGCGACGCGCGATGCGGTGGCGCGGGGCATCTCAGAGTGTGACGCGATTGCGGTTGGCGAGACTGCACCTGGTGACGCAGTGAGCGGTTCCCCTTCGTGCGACCCATCTGGTCGGCCCGGGGTCGCCGTCGATGCGACGGCGTGCACTGAGAGCTCCCGCGACGCGGCCGTCCCGGATGCCAGTGCGGGCCCCCGGGCCGCCGTCACCGCAAGCGCCGCCGTCACCGCAAGCACAGTGGGGCGGTGGTGTCGCGAGCTGATGCGAGGACTCGACGGCCCGACAGAACCGGCCCCCGGTGGGCGAGAGTGGATGGGTTCGGACGTGGCGTCCGGGAACGGCGACCTCGGCGCGGGCGGGGCCGCCGGTCCGAGTGCGGCGCAGGTGGATCTGATCGCTGCGCTGGAGGATCTGAAGTCCGCGGCGTGCGCCCTCCAGGCGGAGGCAGCGGTCGCGCTCGACCGCGCGGAGCGAGACCGACAGGCGCTCGAGGGCGTGCCCGCGAGGCGACGCGGACTGGGTGTCGGCGCCCAAGTGGGCCTGGCGCGCCGCGAGTCGCCCCACCGCGGTGCGGCGCTCCTCGGGGCCGCGAAGGTGTGGCTCGCAGAGATGCCGCACACGTTCAGTGCGCTGCGCGCCGGCCTGCTCTCGGAGCACCGCGCGATGCTGCTCGTCCAGGAGACCGCCTGCCTGGAGGTCGAGGATCGCCGCGAGGTCGACGCCCTGCTCTGCTCAGACCCGTCGGCGTTGGTCGGGTTCGGGACTCGGCAGCTCGCGGTGTCGGCGCGTGGGCATGCGGTGCGGCTCGATCCGGCTGCGGCCGTGCGTCGCGCGCGACGTGCCGAGTCGGAGCGCTGCGTGACCTTGCGGCCCGCCCCGGACACGATGGCCTACCTGACGGCGCTGCTTCCCGTGGCGCAGGGCGTCGCGGTCTACGCGGCCCTCGGTCGGGCCGCCGACTCGGCGTTGGCGTCGCCGGCAGCGCCGGTGCCCCCAGCGTCGCCTACCCAGGGCGCTCTCAATGACGTTCGGAGCGAACATGGGCCGACCGCGAGAGGCGACGACGAACACGCTCTCGAGCGACGAGGTCGCGGGCAGATCATGGCGGACACCCTCGTGGAGCAAGTCACCGGTCAGTCGAGCGCGTCGGCGGTGCCCGTCACCGTGAACCTCGTCGTCAGCGACTCGGCGCTGCTGGGAGCCGGGCACGAGCCAGGGCACCTGCCGGGTGGTGGCCCCGTGCCCGCTCAGGTCGCACGTGAGCTCGTGGCCGCCGGGATCGATGCCGACGCGGCGTGGCTGCGGCGGCTCTACGCCGATCCCGGTGGTGACCTGGTCACGATGACGTCCCGGGCGCGGTTCCACCCCGACGGGTTGGCCGAGTTCCTGCGGATCCGCGACCAGGGGATCTGTCGAACCCCGTACTGCGGAGCACCCGTCCGACACATCGACCACATCGTCCCGGCCGCGGCGGGCGGGCCGACGACCGCCGAGAACGGCGAGGGCCTCTGCGTCGCCTGCAACCTGGCAAAGGAGGCGCCGGGATGGGCGCGCCGCCCGGTCCAACGAGCGGGGCCGGGACACGAGGTCCTGACGACGACGCCCACCGGGCACCAGTACATGAGTCGCGCCCCGAGCCTGCCCACACCGAGCGCGTCGACCGCAGGCGCCGGAGCCCGTCGCGTCCGGCCGCCGGGCGGTCCGGCCGCCACGAGCGAGAGCGACCCGCGTTCGACGATCGGCTCAGCCGCGCGGAAGAGCGACGTGCGGTCCGCGATCGACGTCTGCTTCTCGGGACTCGCCGCCGAGTACGCGGACTTCGCTGCCTGATCGGCGCCGGTCGCTTCCGCGCGCCGACGGAGACTGTGGGTGCCGCGGGGGACAATGAGCGGGTGAGCCTCTACCGCGATGAGGCGATCGTCCTGCGCACCCACAAGCTGGGGGAGGCCGACCGCATCGTCACCCTCCTGACCCGGTCGCACGGCAAGGTCCGTGCCGTCGGCAAGGGTGTGCGCCGCACGACGTCGCGGTTCGGGTCGCGCCTGGAGCCGTTCATGTACGTCGACCTCCAGCTGAGCACCGGCCGCAACCTCGACATCGTCACGCAGGCCGAGACGCTGGGCGCGTTCGGGCGCCGGATCTGCGAGGACTACACGCTCTACACGGCCGGCACGGCGATGCTCGAGACCGCCGACCGGCTGGTCGAGGCGGAGCACGAGCCGTCGCTGCAGCAGTACTGGCTGCTGGTCGGCGCGGTGAAGGCGCTGGCCTACCGCGACCACGCGCCCGGCCTCGTGCTCGACTCCTACCTGCTCCGTGCGCTGGCCGTCGCGGGCTGGGCGCCCAGCTTCACCGACTGCGCGCGCTGCGGCGAGCCGGGTCCGCACTCCGCGTTCGCCGTGGCGTCGGGCGGTGCCGTGTGCCGTGCGTGCCGGCCGCCGGGAGCGGCGGCTCCGGCGCCCGAGACGTTCGAGCTGCTGGCCGCGCTGCTTGCGGGAGACTGGTCCGTCGCCGACGCCAGCGCCGAGCGGCACCGCGGCGAGGGAAACGGCCTGGTCGCCGCGTTCTGCCAGTTCCACCTCGAGCGCCAGCTGCGCTCGCTCCCGATGGTCGAGAGGGTCTGAATGCCGGTCCCACCCCCGCCGCACACCAGCGGCGAACGCGCTCCTGCGATCCCGAAGGAGTTCGTGCCGCGGCACGTTGCCGTCGTCATGGACGGCAACGGCCGGTGGGCCAACGCCCGCGGGCTGCCGCGCACGGCCGGGCACGCCGCCGGCGAGGYGTCGCTGCTCGACGTCGTCGCGGGGGCCATCGAGGTCGGCGTCGAGTACGTGTCGGCGTACGCCTTCTCCACCGAGAACTGGTCGCGGTCGCCCGACGAGGTGCGCTTCCTCATGGGCTTCAACCGGGACGTCCTGCGGCGCCGGCGGGATCTCATGAACTCGTGGGGGGTGCGGGTGCGCTGGGCCGGTCGGCGGCCGAAGCTGTGGCGCTCGGTGATCAACGAGCTCGAGACGGCCGAGGAGCTGACCAGGAACAACTCCACGGTGACGCTGACCATGTGCGTGAACTACGGCGGGCGGGCCGAGATCGCCGACGCCGCGCAGGCCATCGCGCGTGAGGTGGCGGCGGGTCGGGTGAAGCCGGACAAGGTCAACGAGAAGCTGTTCGCGCGCTACCTCGACGAGCCGGACCTGCCCGACGTCGACCTGTTCCTTCGGTCCTCGGGCGAGCAGCGGACGTCGAACTTCATGATCTGGCAGGCGGCCTACGCCGAGCTGGTGTTCCTGGACGAGCCGTGGCCCGACGTCGACCGCCGGCACCTGTGGCGGGCGGTCGAGACCTACGCGCGACGGGACCGCCGGTACGGCGGCGCGGTGGACAAGCCGGGTCAGACCTCGGCCTGAGCGGGGACGTCGAGCTCGCGGCGCGCCCGGCGCAGCAGGCGGCGGCGCACGAGCCATACGATCCCGGCGACGAGTACGACGGCCGCGCCGAGCAGGGCCCAAGGAGACTGCGCGAACAACGCCAGCGCGCCCCACACGGCACCGAACCCGACGGTCGCCCACACGACGGCCCAGACAAGCGCGCCGGGGATCGAGGCGAGCGTGAAGCGCAGGTAGGGCATCTTGATGAGCCCGGCCGAGGCGAAGATCGCCGTCTGCAACCCGATGGTCACGTACGCGAGGGTGACGGCGATCGCCCCCCATCGGCGCACCAGGTCGAGCCCTCGCTGCGCGGTGCGCGTGTCCGTCCACGCCTCGAGGCGCATCATCGTCGCGTGCCACCAGCCGGGGGCGCCCTCGGTCTCGTGCACGGCCTGCGCGCCCCGCACCACCCCCCGACCTGCCCAGTAGGTGGCGTGCGAGCGGGCGAACACGATCGCGAAGAGCACGACGACGGCGATGCCGAGGGAGGCGCCTCCCAGGCCGTAGGCGTCGCGGACGTCGGTCACGGGCCGATTCTACGACGTTGGTGAGGTAGGCCTAACCTCAAGGTCGTCGTGCACGTCGTCCACCAGCAGCACGTCGTCGACCATGTCCGGGTGCGGGTCGCTCGGGGGCTGCGGGCGTGAGAAGAGCGGCCGCAGGCTCGCCGCGACGGCGTAGACCAGGATCGCGAGCACCACGATGGTGGCGCCGGGCGGGATGTCCTGCCAGTACGTGAGCACCAGGCCGACCACGCTGACGACGACGCCGATGATGCTGGCCAGCGTCATGGTCCGGCCGAACGAGCGAGCGAACAGCTGGGCGATCGCCACGGGCACGATCATCAGCGCGCTGACCAGCAGCAGGCCGACGACGCGCATCGCGATCGTCACCGTCAGGGCGGCGATGACCGCGACGATCATCGAGAGGAAGCGCACGGGCAACCCGCTGGCCCGCGCGAACTCCTCGTCGTGGCTGACGGCGAAGAGGGCGGTCCGCAGGCCGATGCCGACGCTGAGCACCAGCGCGGCGAGCCCGGCGGTCCACCACAGGTCGGTGGTCGAGACGGTCGAGATGGAGCCGAACAGGTAGCTGATGAGGTTGGCGTTGGTGCCGCCGGCCACCTTGATGAGCAGCACGCCGCCGGCGATGCCGCCGTAGAACATGAGCGCGAGGGCCAGGTCGCCGCTGGTGCGCCCACGCTCGCGCACGAGCTCGATGATGACGGAGCCGACGATGGCGGCGATGACGGCGCCGGGCACGGCGAGCGCGTCCTGCGGCACCAGCCCGGCCCAGCTGCCGACGAGCCAGCCGAGCGCCACACCGGTGAGGGCGACGTGCCCGATGCCGTCGCCCATGAGGGCCATCCGGCGCTGCACGAGGAAGGTGCCGACGACGGGTGCGCAGGCCCCGACGAGGATGGCGGCGATGAGCGCCCGCTGCATGAGCGGCGAGCTGAGCAGCTCGACCACCTGGTCCCACGCGGTCACGGGTTCACCTCCACCGACAGGGACGGCCCGGAGCGCGGCGGCTCGGGGTCGGGGTGCGCGTGCGTGTGGTCGTGCCACTCCCCGGCGTGCTCGCCGCGGGCGCGGGGCGGGGCGCCGTCGTGCGCGACGCGGCCGTGCCGCAGCACGATCGCGCGGCCGATGAGCGGCGCGAACGGACCCAGCTCGTGCAGGATCACCACGACCGTGGTGCCGGCGTCGTGCAGGCGGCTGATGGTGTCCACGAACGTCGCCTGCGTGGGGATGTCGATGCCCGACGTCGGCTCGTCCAGCACGAGCAGGTCGGGGTCGCGGACGAGCGCCCTGGCGATGAGCACGCGCTGCTGCTGACCGCCGGACATCTCCTGCACCCGCTGGTGCGCCCGGTCGCCCAGCCCGACGTCGGCGAGCGCGGCGAGGGCGCGGCCACGGTGCCCGCGCGGGGGCCGCAGGGACCGGCCGTGCAGCAACCCGGAGGTCACCACCTCGTAGGCGGTGGCGGGGACGCCCGCGGCGGCGGGGAGCCGCTGCGGCACATAGCCGATGCGGTCCCAGGGTGCGGTGGGTCCGAGATCCGTGCCGAACAGCCGCACGCTTCCCGCGGTGCGGGGGATGACGCCGAGCAGGGTGCGCACGAGCGTCGACTTGCCCGACCCGTTGGCCCCGAGCAGGGCCAGCACCTCGCCCGTGGGGACCGCGAGGTCGATGCCGTCGAGGATCGGCTGACCGCCCAGGGTCACGCCGAGGCCGGTCGCCTCGATCACGGGGGTGCTCACGAGCAGGACAATGCCATGCGGAGGGCGTCGAGGTTGCGCTCGGCGATGGAGAAGTAGTCGTCGGCGGGGTCCGCGAGCCCCTCGATGGGGTCCAGGACCGCGCTCTCGATGCCCAGGTCGTGCGCCAGCGTCTCCGAGACCTTCGGGCTCACCAGGCTCTCGAAGAAGATCGTGCTGACGTCCTGGTCGCGCACGATCTTCTCGACCGCGGCGAGGCGCGCAGGGGACGGCTCGGCCTCGGGATCGACGCCGGAGATGCCGACCTGCTCGAGGTCGTACCGGTGCGCGAGGTAGCCGAACGCCTGGTGCGCGGTGACGAAGGTGCGCGTCTCGCACGTGGTCAGGCCCGTGTCGTAGGCCGCGTCGAGGTCCTCGAGCTTCTGGTTCAGCGCTGCGGCGTTCGCGGTGTAGGTGTCCGCGCCCTCTGGGTCGATCGCGCTGAGCTCCGACGCGACATCGTCGACGACCGACGGCAGCCTGCTGGGGTCGAGCCAGAAGTGCGGGTCGAGGGCGCCGTGGTCGTGGTCCTCGTGACCGCGCTCCTCGGCCGGCGTCATCAGCGTCGTGTCGTTCGCGGCGTCGACCACGTGCGCGGGGGAGGTCTGGGCGAYGGCGTCGTCGACGGCGGCCTGGAATCCCGACAGGTAGACGACGAGATCGGCCCGGTCGATGCGCGAGACCTGCGCGGGGGACAGCTCGACATCGTGCGGCTCGGCGCCGGGGGGTGTCAGCGACCGCACGGTCACCCGGTCGCCACCCACCTGCTCGGTGATGAACTGCAGCGGGTAGAACGACGCCATCACGTCGACGGTGCCCTGGGCGACGCCGGGATCGTCCGCGCAGCCGGCCAGCAGCAGCGGGACGAGCGCCAGCGGCGCCAGCAGTCGCCGTCGGCGCCGCGGAATGATGGACATGACGATCATTCTCAGTTGGGCGAGAACCGTTGTCAAAACGGTCCCGGCCGCCGACGGGTAGCCTGGGCAGCGCCTTGTGCCCCACCGCGACGATCGTCGTCGCGGTCCACCCGCCCGCGACACCCAGCCGCGGGCGCCACCACCCTGGAGTGATCGATCGTGGCTGCACCCTCCCGCCTGGATTCCGTCGTCTCCCTCGCCAAGCGGCGCGGGTTCGTCTTCCCGAGCGGTGAGATCTACGGCGGTACCCGGTCCGCATGGGACTACGGACCCCTGGGCGTCGAGCTCAAGGAGAACATCAAGCGCCAGTGGTGGCGGACGATGGTGACCAGCCGCGACGACATCGTCGGCCTGGACTCCTCGGTCATCCTGCCCCGCCAGGTCTGGGTCGCGTCCGGCCACGTCGGCGTCTTCACGGACCCGCTGACGGAGTGCCTGAACTGCCACAAGCGGTTCCGCGAGGACCACATGCTGGAGGAGTTCGAGGAGAAGAAGGGTCGCGCGCCCGAGAACGGCCTGGCCGACATCGCGTGCCCCAACTGCGGCACCCGCGGCCAGTGGACCGAGCCCCGCGACTTCAACATGATGCTCAAGACCTACCTCGGCCCGGTCGAGGACGAGTCCGGCCTGCACTACCTGCGGCCCGAGACGGCCCAGGGCATCTTCGTGAACTTCGCCAACGTGTCGACGACGAGCCGCAAGAAGCCGCCGTTCGGCATCGGCCAGATCGGCAAGTCGTTCCGCAACGAGATCACGCCGGGCAACTTCATCTTCCGCACGCGCGAGTTCGAGCAGATGGAGATGGAGTTCTTCGTCGAGCCCGGCACCGACGAGACGTGGCACCAGTACTGGATCGACCAGCGCACCGACTGGTACGTCGACCTCGGCATCGACCGCAACAACCTGCGCCACTTCGAGCACCCGCAGGAGAAGCTGTCGCACTACTCGAAGCGGACCGTCGACATCGAGTACCGCTTCGGCTTCCAGGGCAGCGAGTGGGGCGAGCTCGAGGGCATCGCGAACCGCACGGACTTCGACCTCAAGACGCACACCGAGCACTCCGGCCAGGACCTCTCGTACTTCGACCAGGCGACGGGCACCCGCTACGTGCCGTACGTCATCGAGCCCGCAGCCGGTCTGACGCGGAGCCTCATGGCGTTCCTCGTCGAGTCCTACACCGAGGACGAGGCCCCCAACACCAAGGGCGGCGTCGACACCCGCACGGTGCTCAAGCTCGACCCGCGACTGGCCCCCGTCAAGGCAGCGGTCCTGCCGCTGTCCCGCAACGAGTCGCTCTCGCCCAAGGCCCGCGACCTGTCCGCCGAGCTCCGCAAGAACTGGAACGTCGAGTTCGACGACGCCGGCGCGATCGGCCGTCGCTACCGCCGCCAGGACGAGATCGGCACGCCGTTCTGCATCACGGTCGACTTCGACACGCTCGACGACCAGGCCGTGACCATCCGGCACCGCGACGACATGACGCAGGAGCGTGTGGCCCTCGACAAGGTCACCGGCTACCTGGCGCAGCACCTCGTCGGCGCCTGACCTCACGCGATCCACGACGCCCGTCCCGTTCGCGGGGCGGGCGTCGTCGTCTCGGCATGACATCCGTCATGCCCGGCTCGTGACGTGCGACGGGGGAGCGGCTCGCGGCCGCCGGTCAGGATCGATCCATGACCTTCACCGACACCCTTCCCACCCCGGCCCCGGCCGGCTCGGGACCGCTGGCGATCGAGCTGCGCGGTCTGCACAAGTCCTTCGGCACCGTGCGTGCCGTCGATGGGATCGACCTGGCGGTCACGCCGGGTGAGGTCGTCGCCTTCCTCGGCCCCAACGGCGCCGGCAAGACGACCACGATCGACATGCTGCTCGGCCTGGCCCAGCCCGACCAGGGTTCGGTGTCGGTGCTCGGGCTCGACCCCAGCCGCGCGATCGCCGAGGGCCGGGTCTCGGCCGTCATGCAGACCGGCGGCCTCCTCAAGGACCTCACGGTGGGCGAGACGGTCGAGCTCACGGCGTCGTTCTTCCGGTCGTCGCGGTCCGCGAGCGAGGTGCTGGGGCGGGCCGGCATCGCGGACATCGCCGACCGCAAGGTGGGCAAGTGCTCCGGGGGCCAGCAGCAGCGGCTCCGGTTCGCGCTCGCGCTGCTGCCCGACCCGGACGTCCTGGTCCTCGACGAGCCGACGACCGGCATGGACGTCGAAGGGCGGCGCGACTTCTGGACCGCGCTGCGTACCGACGCCTCGCGCGGCCGGACGATCCTGTTCGCGACGCACTACCTCGAGGAGGCCGACGCCTACGCCGACCGGATCGTGCTGGTCAGCCACGGCCGGATCGTCGCCGACGGGTCCGCCGCGCAGGTCAAGAACATGGCCTCGGGCCGGCTGGTCACCGCCAACCTGCCGGAGATGACGGCCGCCGAGCGCGCCGCGCTGCAGGGGATCCCCGGCGTGCAGTCCGTCGAGCTGCGCCGCGACCGCGTCCTCGTGCACACGTCGGACTCCGACGGAGTCGCACGCCACCTGCTCACCGCCACCGCGGCGAGCGACGTCGAGATCACCGCCCGCGGGCTCGAGGACGCGTTCCTCGCCCTGACCGGAGACAACAAGGGGAGTGCAGCATGAGCGCCGCCGCCGCGACGGTCACGGCCGTCAAGTCTCAGGACCGGACGCCCCGCACGGGGCTGGTCAACGGCCCGTTCCTGTCCATCGAGCTGCGCCGCCTGGTGCGCAACCGCCGCACGGTGATCTTCACGCTGATCATGCCGCCGGTGTTCTTCCTCATCTTCGGCACCGCCGACGCCTACAAGACGCAGTCGGTGGGCAACGGGAACGTCACGGCCTGGATCATGGTGTCGATGGCGCTGTACGGCGCGATGCTGGCCACGACCAGCGGGGGCGCGAGCGTGTCGGTCGAGCGCTCGCAGGGGTGGACGCGCCAGCTGCGGCTCACGCCGCTGCGGCCGGCCACGTACGTGTTCACCAAGGTGGCTGTCGCCATGGTGCTGGGACTCGCCGCGGTCGTCGTCGTCGCGGCCGTCGGGCTGGCCAGCGGCGCGACGGGCGACGCCGGCGTCCTGATCGAGTCCCTCGCGATCGCGTGGGTCGGGTCGGCCGTGTTCGCCGCCTTCGGCCTGTTCATGGGCTACCTGCTGCCGGCCGAGAACGTCATGCAGATCCTCGGCCCCGTGCTCGCGCTGCTGGCGTTCGCGGGCGGCTTGTTCGTCCCGCTGGGCGACGGGCTCTTCGCGGACATCGCCAAGGTCGTCCCGACGTACGGTCTGGCCGAGCTGGTGCGCGCGCCGCTCACGGGCGAGACCCCGAGCGTCTGGGCCGTCATCAACGTCGTCGGTTGGGCGGCCGTCTTCGTCGGCGGCGCAGCGTGGCGGTTCCGCCGCGACACGGCGCGGGTGTGACCCGCACGCCGACGGATCCCGGTGACCGTCACCCGGCTAGCGTGAGCGCTGTGAGGCGTCGCGCGCAGCCGGGTGACGGCACGTCCGTGCCCGGGGTCGGCGCGTCGCCGCCCGAGAACGAGTGGCCCAGCTGGGGCGGCCGACTCGCGTACGCCTCGGAGGCCGACGGGATCGCCCGGCCGCGCACCCGCAAGGTCATGCGGGTCGTCGGACCGACGATGGGCATCGTCTGGGGAATCTTCCTGCTCCAGCCGTGGCAGGCCGCATGGGACGCCCCGCACGGTGTCGAGCGGACGCTGTCGCTCTGTGCGATCGCTGGGCTCGCCGTGAGCTTCGCGTGGGTGGTCCTCACCCGGGCCGGGCCGCACGGCAGCCGGCTGCCCGACCCGCGCTCCTGGTTCGTGCTCCTCCAGCAGGTGGTCCTGGTCGCGATCGCCTGCATGGCCGCCGACGAGCAGGGCCTGGTCGGCCTCGTCTTCGTCTGCGTGTCCGCGATCTTCCTGCTGCGCGACCCGCGCGCGCTGCTCGTCGCCGTGTTCTCGACCGTCGTCATCCTGGTCGTCCCCCGGATCGTGCCCGGCTGGGACACCATCGACGACCTGGTCATCTCGGTGATCCTGGCCTCTGTCGCCGTCTACGGCTTCACGCAGCTGGTCCAGCGCAACCGGCAGCTGGCGCTCGCGCAGGACGAGGTCGCCGTGCTCGCGGTGGAGCGGGAGCGGGAGCGCATCGCGCGCGACATGCACGACATCCTCGGGCACAGCCTCACCGTGATCGCGGTCAAGGCCGAGCTCGCCGGCAAGATGTTCGACGTCGACGTCGAGCGCGCGAGAGCGGAGATCGCCGAGGTTCAGGGCCTGGCGCGGGCGGCGCTCGCGGACGTGCGCGGCATGGTCTCGGCCACCCGCGCGGTCACGCTGGCCGGCGAGCTGGCCGGCGCGCGGCAGGCGTTCGACTCGGCGGGGGTCGAGGCGGACGTGCCCGGCACCGTCGACCAGGTGCCCGACGACCTGCGCGAGCTGTTCGCCTGGGCGCTGCGCGAGGGGACGACGAACGTGCTGCGGCATGCGGCCGCGTCGCGGGTGCGCGTGACGATGACGTCGGACACCCTCGTCGTCGACGACGACGGGTACGGGCCCGCGAACACCGAGGTGGTGCCCGGCAACGGGCTGCGCGGGCTCTCGGAGCGCGCGAGGCAGGTCGGGGCACACGTCGAGGTCTCCGCGAGCCCGCTGGGCGGCTACCAGCTCCTGGTCACGACGAAGAACGGCGCTCGATGATCCGCCTGCTCCTGGCCGACGACCAGGCCCTCGTCCGCGGAGCCCTCGCGGCGCTGCTCGATCTCGAGTCGGACCTCACGGTGGTCGCCCAGGTGGGCCGGGGCGACGAGGTGCTCGACGCCGCCCGGCAGAACGCCGCCGACGTCGCGCTGCTCGACGTCGAGATGCCGGGCCTGGACGGGATCGCCGCCGCGGCGGAGCTCAAGGCGCGGTACCCGGCGTGCCGCTCGCTCATCGTCACGACGTTCGGCCGCCCCGGCTACGTCCGGCACGCGCTCGACGCCGGGGCCAGCGGGTTCGTCGTCAAGGACACCCCGGCGGAGCAGCTGGCCGACGCCGTCCGCCGTGTGCACCGCGGCCTGCGCGTGATCGACCCGGACCTCGCCGTGGAGTCGCTGACGGTCGGCGCCAACCCGCTGACCGAGCGCGAGCGCGCCGTGCTCGTCGTCGCGGCGACCGGGGGGACCGTGGCCGACATCGCCCGGGAGACGTTCTTGTCCGAGGGGACGGTGCGCAACTACCTGTCGGCGGCGATGGGCAAGACCGGGGGGCGCACGCGCGCCGAGGCCGCCCGGCTGGCGCAGGAGAACGGCTGGTTGCTGGGCTGATCGGGCCGTGAGGGACAATGGGCGCATGACCCTGACGACTCCTGCGGTTCCGGCGCGCTCCGGCGCCGTGCTCCCGCCGTTGCGCATCGGGCCCCTGACCATCGACACCCCCGTGGTCCTGGCGCCCATGGCGGGGGTCACCAACGCCGCGTTCCGCCGCCTGTGCCGCGAGTCCGGCGCCGGGCTCTACGTCGCCGAGATGGTCACGTCCCGCGCCCTGGTCGAGCGCGGGGAGGAGTCGATGCGGATCATCTCGCACGAGCCCGACGAGCGTCCGCGGTCCGTCCAGGTCTACGGCGTCGACCCCGCGACGGTCGGTGCCGCCGTGAAGCTCATCGCGAGCGAGGACCGCGCCGACCACGTCGACCTCAACTTCGGCTGCCCGGTGCCCAAGGTCACGCGCCGCGGCGGGGGAGCGGTGCTGCCCTGGAAGCGGGACCTGTTCCGCAACATCGTCACGGCCGCGGTCGACGCGGCGAGCCCGTACGGCGTCCCGGTCACCGTGAAGATGCGTAAGGGCATCGACGACGACCATCTCACGTACCTCGAGGCCGGACTGGTCGCGCAGGAGGTCGGCGTCGCCGCCGTCGCGCTGCACGCCCGCACCGCCGCCGACTACTACTCCGGCACGGCCGACTGGGACGCGATCGCGCAGCTCAAGCAGACGGTCACCGACATCCCGGTCCTCGGCAACGGCGACATCTGGTCCGCCGAGGACGCCCTGGAGATGGTCGAGCAGACCGGCTGCGACGGGGTGGTCGTCGGCCGCGGCTGCCAGGGCCGCCCGTGGCTGTTCGCCGACCTCGCCGCCGCGTTCGCCGGGTCCGACGAGCGCATCACGCCCGGTCTGGGGTACGTCGCGACGATCGTCCGGCGGCACGCCGAGCTGATGGTCGAGCACTTCGGTGACGAGGGCAAGGCGCTGCGCGAGATGCGCAAGCACATGGCCTGGTACTTCAAGGGCTACGTCGTCGGTGGGGAGACCCGTGCCGCCCTCGGGCTCGTGTCGACGATGGCCGAGCTCGACGAGCGACTCGCGCGCCTCGACCTCGAGCAGGGCTACCCGGGCGCCGGTGCCGAGGGGCAGCGCGGTCGCGCCGGCTCGCCCAAGCGCCCGCTGCTGCCGTACGGCTGGCTGGACTCGCGCGAGCTCTCCGAGGAGTTCGCCAAGGCCCTGCACGAGGCCGAGCTGAGCGTCTCGGGCGGCTGACGCCTCAGACGCGCCGGACGGCCACCCCGACCCGGTCGAGGACCGCGGGCGAAGCGGACGGCGCCCCCAGGTCGCGGGTCGTGACGGCGAGCGCGCCGGCGGCGGACGCGCGCGCGAGCGCCCCCTCGACCGGAAGCCCGTCGAGCACGCCGCTGAGCAGTCCCGCGAGGAACGCGTCGCCGGCGCCGTTGGTGTCGACGACGTCGGTGACGGACGCGGCCGGCACCTCGATCCAGCCGTCGGCGTCGAGCGCGAGGGCACCGGCGGCACCGTCCGTGCACACCGCGAGCCGGCACCCGCGGGCGACCGCGTCGGCGAGGTAGGCGCGGGGGTCGGCCAGCCTCGCCGCGCTGACCAGCAGCACGTCCGCGGCCGCGACGAAGTCGCGCTGAAAGTCGGCGACGCCGTCGTCGTCGTGGACGTCGCACCACACGGGGACGCCGGCGGCCCGGGCGGCGGCCAGGAGCGGGCGACTGTGGTCGGCGAGGTCGAGGACGGCGACGTCGATCCCGTCGAACGACGGCACGGGTCCCCGCGCCGGGTCCGGGAGCTCGAGGTAGATCGACACCCGCGAGCCGTCGTCGGCCATGAGGTTGACGTGCCGCTCGGTCGTCTCGACGGGCTGGGCGACCACCGAGATGCGCGGGTGTGCGAGCGCCGCGCGCACCAGCCCTCCCTCCCGGTCGTCGCCGAGCGCGGTCCTCAGCGTGACGTCGACGCCGAGCGCGGCCAGCGTGAGCGCCTTGCCGGCCGACGTCCCGCCGAGGCCGTCGCGGTGGCCGCTCGCGAAGAGCGTCTGCGAGCGCGGCTCGGGGAGGGCGGGGAGTCGCACGAGGGTGTTCCAGGAGGCGGGACCGTTGACGAGGACGCGAGGCACGGCGACCACCCTAGGAGCGGCGTGGTGGTGCCGGGCGCGACGGCACACCAGGAATCACCGTGCTGGTGGGAACCGCCGTCACGTTCTAGGGTGTGGCGTCCTGAAAGTTGCTGCAAGGTTTGCAGCCTCATCCGGTGGTGACGATGACGCACCTGACGGCCCGCGCGACCGCCCTGGTCGGCGCCCTCCTGCTCCTCGCGGCGTGCAGCGGCGCGCCCGAGCCGTCGTCCACTCCGCCGGACGGCGGCGGCCACGACGTCGGCGTCGAGATGTTCCAGTGGACCTGGGACGCGATCGCGACCGAGTGCACCGACCACCTCGGCCCGGCCGGCTACGCGTGGGTGCTCACCAGCCCGCCGCAGGAGCACATCCTGGGCGAGCAGTGGTGGACCGCGTACCAGCCGGTGAGCTACCGGGTGGAGTCGCGGCTGGGCACCCGCGAGCAGTACGCCGCGATGGTGCAGACGTGCCATGACGCGGGCGTCGACGTCTGGGCCGACGCGGTGGTCAACCACATGACCGGCCAGGACGCGCCCGGCATCGGCTGGGCGGGCTCGTCGTACACGCACTACGACTACCCGGGGATCTACACCGACGCCGACTTCCACCACTGCGGCCTGACGACCAACGACGACATCGTCGACTACAAGAACGCCGCGCAGGTGCAGACGTGCGAGCTGGTCAACCTCGCCGACCTGGCCACCGAGACCGACCACGTGCGCTCGACGGTCGTCGCCTACCTGCAGGACCTCCTCTCGCTCGGTGTCGACGGCTTCCGCATCGACGCGGCCAAGCACATGCCGCCGGCCGACATCGCCGCGTTGGTGGCCGAGCTCCCGGAGGGCACCGGCATCGCGCAGGAGGTCATCCGCGGCAGCGGCGAGCCGGTGACGCCCGAGCAGTACACCGGCAACGGGCAGGTCTACGAGTTCGCGTGGGGCAAGGACGTGCAGGGGGTGCTCGCCGGGTCGCCCGGTCTCGCGCTCGACCTGGGCACCACGTCGAGCTACCTGCCCTCCGACGACGCGGTGATCTTCGTCGACAACCACGACACGGAGCGCAACGGCTCGACGCTCAGCTACGCCGACGGAGCCGAGTACGCGCTGGCCAACGTGCTCATGCTCGCGAGCACCTACGGCACGCCGGCCGTCTACACGGGCTACGCCTTCTCCGACCGCGACGCCGGCGCGCCGCAGGACGCCGACGGGCGCGTGCTCGACGCGGCGTGCGGCGACGGCCCCGGCCCGGACGCCGACCTGTCGGACGGCGACTGGGTCTGCCAGCACCGCTGGCCCGCGATCGAGGGCATGGTCGGGTGGCGCAACGTCGTCGGCGACGCCCCGCGGGTCGACGCCTGGTCCGAGGGCGACGCGGTCGCGCTGGGCCGCGGCGAGCGAGGCTTCGTCGTGGTCAACGCGGGCGACGACGAGCTGCGCACGTCGCTGGCCACGAGCCTGCCGGACGGCGACTACTGCGACGTGCTGTCGACGGGCGACTGCGTGGCGTCGTCGGTCGAGGACGGACGCCTCACGGTCACGGTCCCGCCGCGCACCGCCCAGGCCTGGGACGTCGCGCACCGCTCGTGAGACAGGAACGGCCCCGCCGCAGCGGGGCCGTTCCGCAGGTCAGGCCGTGTAGCGGGCCCAGACGGTGGCGTCCGAGGGCACCAGTGCCGCGCCGTCGGCCCCGACCGCGGGGTCGATCGACGCGAGCAGCACCTCGGCGCCGGCGGGGAGGGCGACGGGGTGGGAGCCCAGATTGGCGACGACGAGCACGTCGCGGTTCACGAACGCGATGACGTCGTCACCCAGCCCGTGCAGCCAGTCCATGCCGCCGGACCCCAGAGCCGACTCCCGGCGCAGCCGGAGCGCCGCACGGTAGGTCTCGTACGTCGACCCGGCGACGCCGCGCTGCGCGTCCAGGGCGTAGGACGCCCAGGCCGCGGGCTGCGGGAGCCAGGTCACGCCGGTAGGGGAGAAGCCGAACCCGGCCTCGTCGGACGACCACGGCAGGGGAACCCGGCAGCCGTCGCGGCCGCGCTCGGCGCCACCGGTCCGGAAGAACGCGGGGTCCTGGCGCAGGTCGTCGTCGAGCGCGGTGTGGTCGGGCAGGCCGAGCTCCTCGCCCTGGTACAGGTACGCGGAGCCGGGCAGACCGAGCATGAGCAACGACGCGCACCGGGCGCGGCGCAGGCCGAGGGCCTCGTCGGGCTGCTCGTCGCCGTGCCCGATGCCGTTCGGCCGAGAGCCGGGCTCGGCCAGGCCCAGGCGGGACGGGTGCCGGACGACGTCGTGGTTGGACAGCACCCACGTGGTGGGCGCGCCGACGACGTCCGCGGCGCGGTAGGAGGCCTCGACAACCGTGCGGAGCGCCGCGGCGTCCCAGTGGGTCGCCAGGAACGCGAAGTTGAAGGCCTGCTGCATCTCGTCGGGCCGGATGTACCGGGTCAGCCGCGACAGGGGCTCCACCCAGGCCTCGGCGACGAGCGCGCGGTCGCCGTCGTACTCCGCGAGCACCCGGTTCCAGGCGCGGTAGATGTCGTGCACGCCGTCCTGGTCGAACATCGGCCCCTGGTTGCCGGCGCCCGAGACCGTGTCGGTCGGCTCGACGTCATCGGAGCCTTCGATCATCGACACGTGCCCGTCCCAGTCGGGAAGGCCGGGCGCCTTGACCATGCCGTGCGCGACGTCGATGCGGAAACCGTCGACCCCGCGGTCGAGCCAGAACCGCAGGACGTCCTCGAACTCGGCGCGTACCTCGGGGTGCTCCCAGTCGAGGTCGGGCTGCCGGGAGTCGAACAGGTGCAGGTACCACTCGCCCGGCGTCCCGTCGGCGTTCGTCGTCCGGGTCCAGGCCGGCCCGCCGAATATCGACTGCCAGTTGTTGGGGGGCTCGGTGCCGTCCACGCCGCGGCCGTCGCGGAACAGGTAGCGGGCCCGCTCGGACGACCCGGGTCCCGCGGCCAGCGCGGCCTGGAACCACACGTGCTCGTCGGAGGTGTGGTTGGGCACCAGGTCGACGATCACGCGCAGGCCGAGGCGGTGGGCCTTCTCGAGCATCGCGTCGAAGTCCGCGAGCGTGCCGAACAAGGGGTCGACGTCGCGGTAGTCCGCCACGTCGTAGCCGGCGTCGGCCTGCGGCGAGCGGTAGAACGGCGAGAGCCACACGGCGTCGACGCCGAGCTCCGCGAGGTGCTCCAGGCGGGAGGCCACGCCGGGCAGGTCGCCGATCCCGTCGCCGGACGCGTCCGCGAACGAGCGCGGGTACACCTGGTAGATCACGGCATCCCGCCACCACTCGCCGTCGGGCGATCCGGCGGTGTGCACCAGGGTGCGCAGGGGTCGGGTGTCGGTCGTCGTCATGCGGGCATGCCTCACTTCGGGGTGTCTCAGAAGGGGGGAGGCGCCGTTGCCAGACGGGTGCCGGCCCTGTGCGGGCCCGGCGGAGTCCGGTCAGAGTACGGCGGGAGCCTGTGTGGTCACAGCGACCGAGGTCAGCGCGGGGGCGGCACCGGTGGAGCCGCGCACGATGAGCTCGGGGTGGAACTTCAGCTCGGTGCGGGACGCGGGCGTCCCGTTGATCTCGCCGACCAGCGCGGACACCGCCGCGTGGCCCATCGAGAGCACGGGCTGACGCACCGTGGTGAGCGGCGGGTCGGTGAACGCGATCAGCGGCGAGTCGTCGAAGCCGACCACCGACAGGTCGCCCGGCACCGACAGCCCGCGGGACCGGGCCGCGCGGATGGCTCCGAGGGCCATGAGGTCCGACCCGCAGATGATCGCGGTGTGGCCGCTGTCGAGGAGCTCGAGCGCGGCCGCCTGGCCGCCCTCGACGGTGAACAGCGTGGTGACCACGTGGCCTTCGGCGTCCGTCACGCCGAGGTGGCGCTCCAGGTTGATCGCGAACTCCACCCGTTTGCGTGCGGCGGGGACGAAGCGCTCGGGCCCGATGGCTAGGCCGATCGAGCGATGCCCGAGCGAGACCAGGTGCCGGAAGGCGAGGTCGAGCGCCGCGGAGTCGTCGGTCGAGACCGACGGGGCGTCGACGCCCTCGGCGTACCCGTTGACCAGGACGATCGGCATCCCGCGGCTGCGGAGGCGGTGGTAGCGCTCCTTGCTCGCGGTCGTGTCGGCGTGCAGCCCGGACACGAACACGATCCCGTCGACCGCGTGCTCGAGCAGCATCTCGACGTACTGGTCCTCGGTGGTGCCACCGGGGGACTGCGTGCACAGCAGCGGCGTGAAGCCCCGCTCGGTGAGCATCGTCTCGATGACCTGGGCGAACGCCGGGAAGACCGGGTTCGACAGCTCGGGCACCACGAGGCCGACCAGGCCGGCGGAACGGGTGCGCAGCTTCTCGGGTCGCTCGTACCCGAGCACGTCGAGGGCCGCCAGCACGGCCTGACGCGCCTGGGCCGACACGCCGTGCTTGCCGTTGAGAACCCGAGACACCGTGGCCGTGCTGACGCCGGCCTGCTCGGCCAGGTCCGTCAGTCGGGTGCGCACAGGCGGCAGCGTAGGGGACACCGGACCTCCTCGTCCGTAGCGTTCATTGAGGTCGTCACGGGTGCATGTCGCGCAGCCGCTGGAACCGTTGCCTGAAAGTTACCGTAACGACTTGCAAGCGCTGTGGCAACGAGGCTAACTTCGGCGGTATCAGGCCAGCGTCGGTGGGAATCGCCGTCAGCTGGCGCACCCACAGACACTTTTTTGGAGATGACGATGCGACGGAGCATCCCTGTCCTCGCGGCGACGCTCGGCCTCGCGCTGACGCTCACCGCGTGCTCGGGTTCTGGAGACAGCGGCGACGACTCGTCGGCCGCACCGAGCGAGAGCGCCTCGACCACCGGCACCCTCACGATGTGGGTGGACGACACCCGCATCAATGAGATGAAGCCGGTCGTCGCGACCTTCACAGAGGAGACCGGCGTCAAGGTCGATCTGGTTCAGAAGGCGTCGGGCGACATCGGCAAGGACTTCGTCGCGCAGGTCCCGACCGGCGAGGGCCCCGACGTCATCATCTCGGCGCACGACGGCTTGGGCGAGTGGGTCAACAACGGCGTGGTGGCCCCCGTCGAGCTCGGCGACAAGGCAGACGACTTCTCGGAGTCGGCGATCGCCGGCGTCACCTACGACGGCAAGACCTACGGGACGCCGATCTCCATCGAGAACATCGCGCTCGTCCGCAACAACGCGCTCCTGAAGGACACCCCCGCGACGACGTTCGACGAGCTGGTCGCCCAGGCCAAGTCGGCTGGCACCGAGTTCTCCGTGCTGATCCAGCAGGGCCCTGAGGGCGACGCGTACCACCTGTACCCGCTGCAGACCTCGTTCGGTGCCCCGGTGTTCGAGCAGTCTGCGGACGGCTCCTACACCGACACCCTCGCGCTCGGCGGCCCGGCCGGCGACGCGTTCGCCACGTACCTCGCGAAGCTGGGCCAGGAGAAGGTCCTCGACGTGAACATCACCGCGGACATCGCCAAGCAGGCGTTCCTCGACGGCAAGGCGCCGTACATCGTGACCGGCCCGTGGAACACCTCGGCGTTCGAGGAGGCGGGCATGGACATCTCCGTGCTCCCCGTCCCGAGCGCGGGTGGCCAGCCGGCGCAGCCCTTCGTCGGCGTCCAGGGTGCCTTCGTCTCGGCCAAGTCGAAGAACCCCGTGCTCGCCAACGAGCTCGTCGTCAACTTCCTGTCGACCGAGGCCGCTCAGGACGCGCTGTACGCAGAGGGTGGCCGCATGCCGGCCAACTCGGCGTCCGCCGCGAAGGTCGACAACGGGATCCTCAAGGGCTTCGGCGAGGCGGGCGCCACCGGCGCCCCCATGCCGGCCATCCCCGCGATGAGCGCGGTGTGGGGCTTCTGGGGCGCCACGGAGTACCAGATCATCAGCGGACAGGCCGAGCCGGTCGCAGCGTGGAACACGATGACGACCAACATCCAGGACGCCGTCGACAAGCTCTGACGGTCGAGGACGTCCCGCCGGGCGGCGCGGTGCTGCCCCGGCGGGACGTCCTTCGCCCGCGCCGCGCCGCGTCGTGGCGGGCGGCGTAGCGTCACCGGCAGGACGGCCTTCGCCCACGCCGCGCCGATCCGGCGATCCCCCTAGCACTCACCCGCGTCCTCGGAGGGCCCGCATGACCGACCAGCAGACCGTGGCGCCCCCGGCGCCCCCGGAAGAGCCCGGTGCCGCCCCACCGCGCCGCTCGCGCGGGGACGGCTCCCACGCCCGGCGGTTCTCGCCCGGCTTCGTCGTCAAGCTGATCCTCGTGGCCCTCGTCGACGCCCTGGGCGTCTACGGGATCCTCGCGGCCCTGGCCGTGGAGTCGTGGGGCATCCTCGCGTTCCTCGTGCTGGCGCTCGTGGCGGTGAACTGGGTCTACTTCTCGCGCCGTGCGGTGCCGGGCAAGTACCTGATCCCCGGTCTGCTCTTCCTCCTCGTCTACCAGCTGTTCGTCATGGCGTACACGGGCTACGTGGCGTTCACGAACTACGGCGACGGGCACAACTCCACGAAGCCCGACGCGATCGAACAGATCTCGATCCAGAACGAGACCCGCGTCGAGGGCTCGCCGACGCTCCCGCTGACCGTCGTGCAGAGTGACGGCGAGCTCGGGTTCGCCGTGGTCCAGGACGGCGAGGTGGAGGTCGGCACGGCGGAGGAGCCCTTCGCTCCCGTCGACGACGCCACCGTGGAGGACGAGCGCGTCACGGCCGTCCCGGGCTGGGAGGTGCTGGGGTTCGCCCAGATCGCGGAGCAGCAGGACGCGATCACCGTGCTGCGAGTCCCGTTCTCCGACGACCCGTCGGACGGCTCGGTCCGTACGCAAGACGGCTCGACCGGCTACGTCTACCAGTCGACGCTCGTGTACGACGCGGCCACCGACACGTTCACCGACACGGCGACGGGGGAGACGTTCACTCCATCGAGCACGGGCAACTTCGTGTCCGAGGACGGCGATGCCCTCACTCCGGGCTGGCGGGTCGGCGTCGGCTTCGACAACTTCACGCGGGTCTTCACCGACTCCCGGCTGACGGGGCCGTTCCTGCAGATCACGGCCTGGACGTTCGTCTTCGCGACGCTCTCCGTGGTCACGACGTTCGCCCTCGGGCTGTTCCTCGCGATCGTGTTCAACGACCCACGGATCCGTGGCCGCAAGGTCTACCGCTCGCTGCTGATCCTGCCGTACGCGTTCCCGGGCTTCCTCTCCGCACTCGTCTGGCGCGGCATGCTCAACGAGAGGTTCGGATTCATCAACGAGGTCCTGCTCGGCGGCGCTACCGTCCCCTGGCTGACCAACCCGTGGCTGGCGAAGCTGTCGATCCTGGGGGTCAACCTCTGGCTGGGCTTCCCGTACATGTTCCTCGTGTGCACCGGCGCGCTCCAGTCGATCCCGGCAGAGACCATCGAGGCGGCACGGATCGACGGGGCCGGGACGTGGCGGATCTTCCGTGCCATGACGCTCCCCCTGCTCATGGTGTCGGTGGCCCCGCTGCTCATCTCGTCGTTCGCGTTCAACTTCAACAACTTCACGCTCATCTACATGCTGACCGGCGGCGGACCCAACTTCGTCGGCACACCGGTGGTGATGGGCCACACCGACATCCTCATCTCGATGGTCTACTCGGTGGCCTTCGAGAGCGGCAGCAAGCAGTACGGCCTAGCGAGCGCCTTGTCGATCCTCATCTTCATCGTGGTCGGACTCATCGCCTACTTCGGTTTCCGCCGCACCCGCAAGCTCGAGGAGATCTGAGATGGCCAGCACCTCCGTCTCGAGGACATCGGAGATCGCCGGCACCGGCGCGGCGCAGCGCCCCACCACCCTGCGCGGGCGCCGCTGGTGGATCGAGGTCGGCTGGCGGCACGTCGTCGGCGTCGCGATGATCGTCATCTGCGTCGTGCCKCTGATCTACGTGCTGTCCGCATCGTTCAACCCGGGCGGCACGCTGACCGGGTCGAACCAGCTCTTCCGCACGATCGACCTGGAGAACTACCGCGACCTCTGGGCCGGCGACTACGGGAGCTGGTTCGCCAACTCGATCGTGGTGTGCACGGTCACCGCGGTCGGCACCGTGCTCATGGGTGGCGCCGCGGCCTACGCCTTCTCGCGGTTCCGGTTCCAGGGCAGGCACGGCGGCCTGACCGCCCTGCTGATCGTGCAGATCTTCCCGCAGATGCTCGCGTTCGTCGCGATCTTCCTCGTGCTGCTGTCGATCGGCGACGTGTTCCCCCTGCTCGGGCTCAACAGCCGATTCGGGCTCATCGCGGTCTACCTCGGTGGCGCGCTCGGCGTGAACACGTTCCTCATGTACGGGTTCTTCAACACCGTGCCCCGCGAGCTGGACGAGGCGGCGAAGATCGACGGCGCCAGCCACGCGCAGATCTTCTGGACGATCATCCTGCGGCTCGTCGCGCCCATCCTCGCCGTCGTGGGCCTGCTGTCGTTCATCGGGACGTTCGGTGAGTTCATCATCGCGAAGGTCGTGCTGCAGCGGCCCGAGGAGTTCACGCTCGCCGTGGGGCTGTACTACTGGGCGGCGGACGAGCGGACGGCGAAGTGGGGACTGTTCGCAGCGGGCGCCGTTCTCGCGGCCATCCCGGTCGTGCTGCTCTTCCTCTTCCTGCAGAAGTACATCGTCTCCGGCCTGACGGCGGGCTCCGTCAAGGGATGAGGCACCTCCTCGACCAGCCGCACCACGACGGGTCCGAGCTGTACGTCCGGCGCGCCACGCCGCGGCTCGGCGACGTCGTCCCCGTGCGCATCCGGGTGCCGGTCTCGGGCACGGAGCGGGCCGTCTGGCTGCGCACGGTGCGCGACGCGGAGCCGCGGATGGTGCCGACGAGGCTCGAGCGGGTCGACGCCGACGCGCGCTGGTACGTCGGCGAGGTGCCCGTGCACAACCCGGTCGCGGGCTACCGCGTGCTGCTGGACGAGCCGGGCGGCTACCGGTGGCTCAACGGTCGCGGTCTGCACGAGCGGGACGTGCCCGACGCCGGCGACTTCCGGCTGACCGTGCACGACCCCGCGCCGGCGTGGATGGACACGTCGGTGGTCTACCAGGTGTTCCCCGACCGGTTCGCGCGGTCCGGGAACGACCACGGGCCGCTGCCCGACTGGGCGCTGCCGGCGCGGTGGGACGACGAGCCGATCGCCGAAGGTCGCGGCGTCGCGCAGCAGTTCTTCGGGGGAGACCTCGCGGGGGTCGAGCAGCGCCTCGACCACCTGCAGCGACTCGGCGTCGACACCCTCTACCTCACGCCGGTGTTCCCGGGCCGGTCCAACCACCGCTACGACGCCAGCACGTTCGACGTCGTCGACCCGCTGCTGGGCGGCGACCAGGCCCTGGCATCGCTCAGCCGGGCCGTGCACGGGCGCGGGATGCGGATCCTCGGCGACCTCACGACCAACCACACCGGCGCCGGCCACGAGTGGTTCGCGCGCGCCCAGGCCGACCGGACCAGCGAGGAGGCGTCGTTCTACTACTGGACGGACGCCGAGCCGGGGTACGTCGGCTGGCTGGAGCACGCGTCGCTGCCCAAGCTCAACTACAACGCGCCTGCCCTGGCGGGGCGCATGGTCGACGGCCCGGACTCGGTGATCGGGCGCTGGCTGGTGGAGCCGTACGCGCTGGACGGCTGGCGCATCGACGTGGCCAACATGACCGGCCGGTACGCCGACGACGACCTGACGCTGCAGGTGGCCCGCACGATCCGCGCGACGATGCACGCGCTCAACCCGGAGGCGGTGCTGGTCTCGGAGCACTTCCACGACGCCGGCACGGACCTGGCGGCGGGCGGCTGGCACGCGAACATGAACTACTCGGCGTTCACGCGGCCGGTGTGGACGTGGCTGGTGGACCCGGACCTCGACCTCGGGTTCCTGGGGATGCCGGTACCGATCCCGCGCCGCGACGGCGTCTCGATGGTCGACACCATGCGCGACTTCGACTCGACCGTCCCGTGGGCCGTGACGACCCACCAGTGGAACATGCTCGGGTCGCACGACACCGCGCGCCTGCGGACCGTCGTCGGCACCCGCGAGCGCGTGGAGCTGGCCGCCGGCCTGCTCTTCACGTACCCCGGCACCCCGGCGATGTTCGCGGGCGACGAGGGCGGGCTCACGGGCACCAACGGCGAGCACTCGCGTGTCGCGATGCCGTGGGACGACATCGACGCCGGCGGGGGAGCCCGCTGGGACGCCGGGACGTTCGAGATCTACCGGTCGCTCATCGCGGTTCGGCGAGGATCCCGCGCCCTGCGCGAGGGCGGGATGCGCTGGGCGGTCGTGAGCCCCGACGCGGTCGCCTACCTGCGGGAGACGGCCGACGAGCGCGTGCTCGTCCTGGTCGCACGCGCCACCTGGGAGGGCGTGGACCTGCCGCGGCACCTGCTGGCGCCGGGGGAGTCCCCGGAGAACCTGTACGGCGGGGGCGACCTCGGGGTGCACCCGGACCGCCTCGAGCTGCCCGGCGACGGACCGGGAGTGCAGGTCTGGCGCCTGGCGTGATCGTTACGCTGGCCACGTGACCACACTGGACCCGGCCCGGGAGATCGAGGGTGCCCTCGACGGGTACGTCGACGCCGACCGGGCGCGCTGGGTCACCGAGCCCGTGAAGTCGCGTGAGCGGACGCCCTTCGAGCGCGACCGCGCCCGCCTGGTGCACTCCTCGGCGCTGCGGCGACTCGGGGCCAAGACGCAGGTGCTCGGCCCCWCGTCGGACGACTTCGTGCGCACGCGGCTCACGCACACGCTCGAGGTCGCGCAGGTGGGCCGCGAGATCGGCAAGGCGCTTGGCTGCGACCCGGACATCGTCGACACGGCGTGCCTGGCCCACGACCTGGGCCACCCACCGTTCGGCCACAACGGCGAGCGCGCGCTGGCGGAGCTGGCCAAGGGGATCGGGGGGTTCGAGGGCAACGCGCAGACGCTGCGGCTGCTGACGCGGCTCGAGCCCAAGGTCGTCGCACCCGACGGCCGGGCCGTCGGCCTCAACCTCACGCGCGCGAGCCTCGACGCCTCCGTGAAGTACCCGTGGCGGCACCGGCAGGGGCCGGTCAGCGCGGCGAGCGGCCGGCCGACGCACAAGTTCGGCGTCTACGAGGACGACCTGCCGGTCTTCGAGTGGCTGCGCGAGCAGGCACCCGAGGGCCGCAAGTGCCTCGAGGCGCAGGTCATGGACCTGGCCGACGACATCTCGTACTCGGTGCACGACGTCGAGGACGCGGTGGTCGGGGGCCGCCTGGACCTCCACGTGCTGGGCGTCCCCGTCGAGCGCGACCGCGTGGTCGAGGCCGTGCAGACCTGGTACGGCGACGCGGTGAGCGCCGACGGCCTGCAGGAGGCGATGGACCGGCTGGTGGCGGCGGACCTGTGGCGTCCCGGTTTCGACGGGTCCCGCGCCGCGCTGGCGTCGCTGAAGGACTCCACCAGCCAGCTCATCGGACGCTTCGCCAAGGCGTCCCAGCTGGCCACCCGCGAGGTCTACGGCCCGGGGCCGCTCACGCGCTACGGCGCCGACCTGATCGTGCCGCACGAGACGCTGGCCGAGATCCTGGTGCTCAAGGGCCTCGCTGTCGCCTACGTCATGGCGCCGCGCGAGCTCGAGCCGCTCTACCACCGGCAGCGCGAGGTGCTCGTCGACCTCGTTCACGTGCTGTCGGAGCGCGCGCCGATCGCCCTCGAGCCGCCGTTCGCGGCGGACTGGGCGCAGGCCGCCGACGACGCCGCGCGCCTGCGGGTGGTCATCGACCAGGTCGCCTCGCTCACCGACGTCTCCGCCGCCGACCTGCACGCCCGGCTGGTCCACCCGCCGCGCCACGGCGGCCCCGCGGCTTTCGTGTGAACCGGGTCCGGCTCGTCGGCCCCGACGCCTAGACTCCTCGCGTGGCAGGACGGATCCGGCGGGAGGACGTGGAGGCGGTCCGCGAGCGCGCCCACATCGAGGAGATCGTCGGGCAGCACGTCACGCTGAGGTCCGCGGGCGTCGGGTCGATGAAGGGCCTGTGCCCGTTCCACGACGAGCGCTCGCCATCGTTCCACGTGCGCCCCCAGGTGGGCCGGTACCACTGCTTCGGCTGCGGCGAGGGCGGCGACGTCATCGACTTCGTGCAGAAGGTCGACGGGCTGGGTTTCTCCGAGGCCGTCGAGTACCTGGCCGGCAAGGTCGGTCTGCAGCTCCGGTACGAGGAGGGCGGCGCGCCGCGGCCCGGCGAGGAACCGGGCAAGCGCCGCCGGCTCATCGAGGCCCACAAGGTGGCCGAGGAGTTCTACCGCGAGCAGCTGAGCACGCCCGCCGCCGCCGCGGGCCGGCAGTTCCTCGCCGAGCGAGGGTTCGACCGGTCCGCCGCGGCCGACTTCGGCGTCGGCTTCGCGCCGCAGGGCTGGGACTCGCTCATGCGGCACCTGCGCGGTCGAGGGTTCACGGAGGCGGAGCTGACGCTCTCCGGGCTGGTCAGCCAGGGGCAGCGCGGCGTGTACGACCGGTTCCGCGGTCGGCTGGTGTGGCCCATCCGCGAGGTGACGGGGGAGACCGTCGGCTTCGGTGCCCGTCGCCTGTTCGAGGAGGACCAGGGGCCCAAGTACCTCAACACGCCCGAGACGCCGCTCTACAAGAAGTCGCAGGTGCTCTACGGCATCGACCTGGCAAAGCGGGACCTGCAGCGCGAGAAGCGGGTCGTGGTCGTCGAGGGCTACACCGACGTCATGGCGATGCACCTGTCCGGCGTCGGCACCGCGGTGGCCACCTGCGGCACGGCGTTCGGGTCCGACCACGCCCGCATCGTGCGCCGGCTGGTCGGTGACTCCGGGTCGAGCGGCGGCGTCCAGCTGGCGTCCGGTGCCTCGGTGGGCGGCGAGATCATCTTTACGTTCGACGGTGACGCCGCAGGTCAGAAGGCCGCGCTGCGCGCCTTCGGCGAGGACCAGTCGTTCTCGGCGCAGACGTTCGTCGCGGTCGAGAAGTCGGGCCTGGACCCGTGCGAGCTGCGGCAGGCCAAGGGTCCCGACGCCGTCCGCGCGCTCGTCGCCGGCCGGACGCCCCTGTACGAGTTCGTCATCCGCTCGACCCTCGCGTCCTACGACCTGCGCACGGTCGAGGGGCGGATCGGCGCCCTGCGCGCGGCCGCGCCCATCGTCGCGGGCATCCGCGACGCTGCCCTGCGGCCCGAGTACACCCGGCTGCTGACGGGGTGGCTCGGCATCGACGACCAGGACTCGGTCCGCCGGGCCGTGCAGGGCGCGTCCCCCTCGACGCGGCCCGCAGCACCGCGCACCGAGCGGCCGTCGGCCGAGCCGGTGCCGGTCGCCGTCGCACGCATGCCCGTCCCGGACCGGCGCGACCCGGTCGCGCAGATCGAGCGCACGGCCCTGGAGGTCGTGCTCCAGCGCCCGGACCTGGTGGCCGCCGACTTCGACGAGCTCCCCGCCGACGCGTTCGGCGCGCCCGCCTACCGGGCGGTGCACGAGGCGATCCGGGCGGCCGGCGGGCTGTCCGTCGCGCGTCCGCTGCTGCAGTCCTCCGGCGGGTCGACCGGGTGGGTGGGCGCCGTCATCGAGCAGGCCGCGGAGCCGGTCCGCGCGCTGGTGACCGAGCTGGCCGTCGCGCCGCTGCCCGAGGACCGGCCCGAGGCTCTCGAGGGCTACGTCAAGGGAGTGGTGCTACGGCTGGTGGAGATCGGCTACACGCGGCACATCGCCGACCTTCGCGGGCGGCTGCAGCGGATGGATGCCGAGGCCGACCAGGCCGCCTACCAGGCCGCGTTCGCCGAGCTCGTGCAGGTCGAGGGGCAGCGCCGCAGCCTGCGGGAGAGCGCCTGACGTAGGTGAGGCTGTCCTGCATCACCGCAGGTCAGGGCAGGCTTTGCTTCGGTGACAGCAGCGGGAATGCGGCCTAGCGTGGCCTTATGACCACCGTCTTGGCGCAGCGTCCGGCACCTACCCTGGCGAGCCTGAACTGGTTGCGCGCGGGGGTGCTGGGGGCCAACGACGGGATCGTCTCGGTGGCCGCCACGGTGCTCGGCGTGGCCGGCGCGGCGACGGCCGTCCGCACCATCGCCGTGGCGGGGATCGCCGCCCTCGTCGCCGGGGCCCTGTCGATGGCCGCGGGCGAGTACGTGTCGGTGAGCAGCCAGCGGGACGCCGAGCGCTCGGCGCTGCGCCGGGGACGCGTGCTGCCCACCCTCGCCGTCGAGGACGACCCCCAGCTGACCAACCCGTGGCACGCGGCCATCGCGTCGTTCGCGGCGTTCCTCGCCGGCGGTGTGGTCCCGCTGCTCGTGGTGCTGGCGCCCTGGGGCGCCGTCCGCGTGCCCGTGACGTTCGCCGCCGTCGTTGTCGCGCTCGTGGTCACCGGGCTGGTGGCGGCTCGGTTCAGCGACGCGGAGCCCGGTCGCGCGGTGCTGCGCAACGTGCTCGGCGGGTCGGTCGCGATGGCCGTGACGTTCGGCGTGGGCGCCCTCGTCGGGCTGTCCGTCTAGCGTCAGCGCCCTCATCGGGCCGTCCGTCTGGCGTCAGCGCAGCGCGACGAGCCCCGTGCCGTCGTCGGCCGGGAGCACGGCGTGCACTGCGGCGGTCACGGTCATGGCCCGGACCGAGAGCTGGCCGCCGTAGTAGGAGAGGAACGCAGTGTCGGTGGCGTCGCGTCCGGTGGCGATCCGGACGAGCGACTCGCGCGGCGCCAACCTCGTCGCGTCGACCACGTGCCATGCGCCGTCGACGTAGGCCTCGGCCACGGCGTGGAAGTCCATCGGCTTGAGCCCCGGCGCGTAGACGGAGACCAGGCGGGCCGGGACGTCCTTCGCGCGGAGCAGGGCGACGACGAGGTGCGCGAAGTCGCGGCACACGCCGCGGCGCTTGAGCAGGGTGTCGGTGGCGCCGTCGGTCGGCAGGCTCGAGCCCGACAGGTACGTCACGTGGCCGGTGACCCAGGCGACGACCGCGTCGAGCAGCTCGGGGCCCTCGATACCGCCGAACTGGTCGCGGGCGAAGGCCAGCAGCCGGTCGGACTCGGCGTAGCGGCTGGGCCGGCGGTACTCGACCAGGTCGATGTCCTCGACGGCGGGCAGGTCCGCCTGGCCGGTCACGGTGGCCTGGTAGTCGACCACCAGGCGGCCCGCCGGGGCGAGCACGCGGTGCATGCGTCCGCCGTGGGCCATCTTGATCTCGGCGACGTCCAGGGGCCCGTCCTCGTGCCGAACGGAGAAGATCTCCGAGCGGTCGTAGGCACCGTCGGCGACGGCGACGGAGAGCAGGATCTCGAGCGGGGTGCGCACGTCGATAGACAGGTGCGAAGTCACGGTGCGCAGCACGGCCGCGGGTCCTTTCCCGGCCATCGGCGGCCGGACCATCAGAGGGGCAGGCGCAAGTGTGAGGCTCGCGGGGCGATCCGTCCAGCCCGCGGACAGTGCCCGATGAACGTGCAGGTCAGCGGCGTGCGGGCGGCGCGCGCACAGCGTCGTTCGGGCGTCGGATCTGTCGCTTCCGTGGCCGGGGTTACCGGCCAGTACACGGAGCGGAGCGCGGGACCGTCGTGATCACCCTCGGGCCAGCGCGACGGCGGTGACCAGCAGGCCGTTCCCGACCGCCCAGCGACCCCGGAGCTCGCGCGTGCCGAGAGCCGTCGGGCCGAGTCGCGCGAGGAAGGTTCCGTCGTCGCAGAGGCGCACGTCGACGTCCTCGAACCCGAGCCACGAGCGCGTCACCGGGTACCAGACCTTGTAGACGGACTCCTTGGCGGAGAACATCACGCGGTCGAGGCACAAGGCCGGGTCGGTGCCGGCGAGGGCCGCCCGCTCGGCGGGGTTCAGCACGAGCTCGAGCACCTCGGGCGGCAACGGCGCGTGCACCTCGGCGTCGATGCCGAGGCCGATCCAGTCGTGCGCGAGCCCGACCGCGGCCGCACGGTAACCGTCGCAGTGAGTCATGCTGCCGACGACTCCCGTGGGCCAGACGGGGGCGCGGTCAGGACCGGCCGGCACGGCGACCCCGTCGAGGCCCAGCCGGCTCAGTGCCGCGCGTGCGCAGGTCCGGACGGCGGCGTACTCGGCCCGCCGCCCCGGCACGGCGTTCGCGACGCCGGCCTCCTCCGACGCGTGCAACGGTGCGGTCAACGGGGGACCGGCGTGCTCGGCGGCCTCCACGCCCGACGGCAGCACCTGGTCGATCATGCTGCGCAGCCTCGCAAACTCGCCCGCCGTCGAACCTGGAATCTCGCCGCCCCCTCGTTCGTTATGTCACCCGAGAACGATGACAAGGAGCAGCATGACGCGACGCAGATCGGGCCAGGTGGAGTTCGAGGACGACCAGGGAGTGGTCGTCCGGTACGCGAAGCACGCGAACGGTGGAGGACTCGTCTCGCCGTCCGCACGCGTGCACGAGAACGCCTGGCTGGCCGACACCGCCTACGTCGAGACGGGGGCCGTGGTGCACGACGCCGCCCGCGTCGGACCCGGCAGCTGGGTCGACGTCGACGTGGTCGTCGGCCCCGGCGCGGTCGTCGACCGCAACGTCCACCTCGGGCGCGCGACGCGCGTCGGTGCCCGGGCACGCATCGGCCCCGGCGCGCGGCTGGGGGAGTCGGTGGTCGTCGAGCCGCGGGCACAGGTCGCGGCCGACGCCGTGGTCAAGGGCGGCACGACGGTCGCCCGCCGCGGGCGCGCGTCGTCGTACGGGATCGCGGCGTAGTCGTCGGCAGACCGCTCGCCCGGACGAACCGCCCGCTCGGGCGTACCGTCGCAAGGGCGAGGACGCGACGGGCGCGCCCGGCAAGGAGGCAGCACGCATGAGCACCGACACCCCGCTCCCGGACGACGAGACGCGGGAGCACGCGACCGAGCCGGCCGAGGGCGGGACCGCGGCGGCCTCTCCGGGCGACGGCCGCGAGCACGCCAGCGAGCCGGCCGAGGGTGAGGACGTCCGCGACGTCTGAGCTGCCCTAGCGTGGAGCTCGCGTCGACGGTTCTCCGACCGAAGGGACTGGCCTTGGCCGAGCGGGTCTGGTTCGCGAGCTCGACGGGGCCTCGGCTCGCGGGACTCATCGACCACCCGGAGGAGGCTGTTCGGGGGTGGGGGGTCTTCGCCCACGGGTTCACGCTCGGGAAGGATTCCCCCGCGGCGAGCCGGATCTGCCGACAGCTGGCCGCCGAGGGCATCGGCATGCTGCGCTTCGACAACCTCGGGCTCGGCGGCTCCGAGGGGGACTGGGGTGACGGCTCGTTCTCCCTGAAGGTCGACGACACCGCGCAGGCGGTCAGGTTCATGGAGGCCTCGGGACGCCCCGTCCACCTCCTCGTCGGCCACTCCTTCGGTGGCGCCGCGGTGATCGCCGCGGCGCACCTCGTCGACTCGGTGCGTGCGGTGGCGAGCATCGGGGCCCCGTACGACCCGGCTCACGTCGAGCACACCTACGACGCGCTCATCGAGCGGATCATGGCGGACGGGGAGGCGCCGCTCCTCATCGGCGGGAAGGCGCTGACCCTGCGGCGACACTTCATCGAGGACGTGCGCGCCGCGGACCTTCACGAGCGGATCCGCACGCTGCGCAAGGCCCTGCTCGTCCTGCACTCGCCCACCGACAACACCGTCGGCATCGGCAACGCGAGCGACATCTTCCGCGCGGCGAGGCATCCCCGCAGCTTCGTGTCGCTGKAGGGCGCGGACCACCTCCTCACCCACGGCACCCAGGCCCAGCGCGCCGCCCGCATCATCAGCGCCTGGGCCGACCCCTATCTGAGCTAGCCGAGGCGCGTGCGGTCAGGGTCTGATCAGGTCCATGCTGCCAGGTGGTGTCCGAGCGGCTCGCAGCTCGGAGACGTTGAACACAGGAGGTCGCACGTGAATGGCAACGACGCCACCCGCCCCGCCGGGACGCTCATCCCTGTCGACGCCGCACCCACGCGGGTCGCGACGGGCGCGACGTGGAGCGAAGGACCCCTGTGGCTGCCCGACCTGGGGCTGCTGCGGTGGAGCGACATCCCCGGCGACCGCATCCTCGAGCTCGACCCGGCGACGGGCCGGTCCGGTGTCCACCGCACCGGCGTCGAGTACACCAACGGGCGGACGCTCGACCGGGACGGCTCGGTGATCCAGTGCTCGCACGGGCGGCGCGCGGTCGAGCGGGAACGCGACGGCATCGTGACGGTGCTCGTGGACCGCTGGGAGGGTGGGCGGTTCAACTCGCCGAACGACGTCGTCGTGGCCTCCGACGGGGCGATCTGGTTCACCGACCCGCCCTACGGGATCGTCCAGCCCGACGAGGGACATCCCGGGGAGCGCGAGTACGGCGCCAACTACGTCTTCCGGTTCGACCGGGGCACCGGCGACGTTCGACCGGTCGTCCTGGACGTCGAGGAGCCCAACGGGCTCGCGTTCTCCCCGGACGAGCGACTGCTCTACGTGTCCGACACCTCCGCCGCGCTCCGGGAGGACGGGTCGGGGAACCACCACATCACGGTGCACGAGGTCTTTCCGGACAACACGGTCTCGGAGGGTCGGGTCTTCGCGGTGATCGAGGACGGGCTGTCGGACGGGTTCCGGGTGGACGAGGCCGGCCGCGTCTGGACCTCGGCCGGTGCGGCGATCCAGGTCTTCGACCCCACCGGGGAGCTGCTGCTCACGGTCCCGGTCCCGGAGCGCGTCGGCAACCTCTGCTTCGGAGGCCCTGACGGCACCGACCTGTTCATCGCCGCGAGCACGAGCATCTACCACCTGCCGACGCTCACGCGCGACGCGGTCGCCGGACGGAGCGGGGCGTGAGCGCGCCGACCACGGGTGATCCGTCTGGTGGTGGCCGCCCCAGCGCGGACCGGGATGTCGGGGCGGCCCGCTCGCCACCCGACGCACGAGAACGCGTCGGCAGCTTGCAGCTCCGCCATCCCGGACGCCTGGTCGTCAGTCGCGCAGGTCCATGACGATGCGGCCGTCGATCTCGCCGCGCCGCATCTCGGCGAAGATCTCGTTGATGTCCTCCAGGGGACGGATCGTGTACGTCGGGTTGACCAGGCCGCGGGCGTAGAAGTCGAGCGCCTCGGTCATGTCCTTGCGGGTGCCGACGATCGACCCGCGCACGGTGAGCCCGAAGAGCACGGTGGTGAAGATGTCGAGCGGGAACTGCTCCGGCGGGAGTCCCACCAGCGCGACCGTGCCACCCCGACGAAGTGCACCGACCGCCTGCGGGAAGGCGTGGCCGTTCACGGCGGTGACCAGTGCGCCGTGCACACCGCCGGTGAGCTCCTGGAGCCGTGCGGCGGGGTCCGCCTCCACGGACGCGTTCACGACGACCTCGGCGCCGTGCTTGGTCGCGAGCGCCAGCTTGGACTCGTCGACGTCGATCGCGGCAACGCGGCGACCCATGGCGACCGCGTACTGCACCGCAAGGTGCCCGAGGCCGCCGATGCCCGAGATGAGGACCCACTCACCGGGCTTGGTGTCGGTCATCTTGAGGCCCTTGTAGACGGTGACGCCCGCGCACAGCACCGGCGCCACTCCGGCGGGGTCGACGCCGTCCGGGATGACGGGGCAGTAGCGGGAGTCGACGACCATGTACTGGCCGAAGGAACCGTCGACGGAGTAGCCGCTGTTGCGCTGGTTCGGGCACAGGGTCTCCCACCCGGTCTCGCAGAACTCGCATTCGCCGCACGCCGACCACAGCCAGGCGTTGCCGACGAGGTCGCCCACCGCGACGCGCGTCACGGCGTCGCCGATCGCGACGACGTGCCCGACGCCCTCGTGCCCGGGGATGAAGGGCGGGGTGGGCTTGACGGGCCAGTCACCGCCGGCCGCGTGCAGGTCCGTGTGGCACACCCCGGAGAAGTCGACCCGCACCAGCGCCTCGTGCGGGCCCACGGTGGGGATCGCCACCTCGGCCACGTCGAGCTCGGTGGTGAACGACCGGACGATGCCGGCCTTCATGGTGTTCATGGTGTGCACTCCTCAAGGTCGTCCGACCCCGTGCCCGGGGCCCCGCGTCGCTGCGGGATCTCCAGGATTTGCCGGCGACCACACCCGACCTAGAGCCATAGGTCCTAGATGTCGGCGCGTCCGCACCCGCCCGGCGGTGAGCCGAGCGGGTGCGTGGTCCGACGAGTCGTCGGCCGGCGACGGCCGGCTACTCGCCTCCGTCCGGCACCGGCGTTGGCGACTCGACCTACTTGCGTCACGACAGCGCGGCCGCCTGATTCGCATCGTGGACCCGGCATCGAGGTCACCTACTCGGGTATGGCAGCGTGGCGAACTCGTTGCGCTGCCACCCGCGGTGAGAGGGACGTTCAAGGTCGGGAAGCTCGTCGGGCGGCTCTGGGCGAGGTTCGCTGCAGATCGCTGAGCAGGAGGAGCGCCGGCACGAGGACGAGGGCGCCGGCCGCGAGCGTCAGCGCGGACCACCCGGCGAGCGCGAGGACCACGGTCGACGTGAGGGTGCCGGCCGCAGCCGAGATCCAGACGACGGCCTCGACGGAGCCCTCCACGTCGGCCCGCGGTTCCGCGGGCAGTCCGACGGCGAGCGACGCGCTGCCGCCGACGAAGCACAGGTTCCACCCGTAGCCGAGGACGAACAGGCCCACAGCCTGGGGGACGAGGGCGCCGGAGGCCGCAACGATCGTCGAGACGAGCAGCGTGCCGAGGCCGAGTGTCATCACCGGCACCGGGCCCAGTCCGTCGACGAGGCGTCCCGTGACAGGTGACAGCACGAACATGCCGAGCGTGTGGGCGGCGATGACGAGGCCGACCATGTCGAGACCGTGGTGGTGCAGGTGCAGCTGGACCGGCACGGACGTCATCACGGCGGCCATCACGACCTGCCCGGTGACCATCACCGCGAGTCCGTCGCGCCCGGCAGGCGAGCCCAGGACCGCCCGCACGGGCACGGAGCTGCTCGCGGGTCGTCGGGCCGTGCGCAGCCTGCTCACCGCCAGCGCGGCGAGCAGGCCCGCCGGCATGCTGAGCAGGAACGCACCGGAGAGGGCGGGCCGTCCGAGGGCCTCGGCGAGGCGCGCGGTGGGGAGCAGGAGCAGGGGTCCGCCGACGGCGCCGACCGTGCCGGCCCAGACGATCAGGCCGATGGCAAACCCGCGTCGTCGTGCGGGCACGAGCTCGGCGGCCACGTACCGGGACATCTGCGCGGCGGCGTTTCCCACGCCGATCAGGAGCATGCCGCCGACGAGCAGCCCGACGTGGCCGAGCGGCACGGCCACCGCACCGACCGCGGCGCCGAGCGCACTCGCCACGTACCCGAGCCGCAGGGCCGTCGCGGTGCGGGTGCGGCGGGTGAGAGAGGTGACCAGGAGGGCACCGAGCCCGGTTCCGACGACCGCGGCGGTGCCGGGCACCCCGCCCCACTCCGGTCCCAGGGCGTCGACCGCGACCAGCGCGGCCACTGTGCTGGTCGTCGCGATCACGGCGCTGCCCAGCGCGGCGCCGACGAACAGCGCCGACGTCGCCGGGGCGACCGCGGTGGGGAGACGTGCCGTGCTCAGCGCCATGCGATCGACGCTACGAAGGCCAGGCGCTGCGGTGAATGGCCGATCGCAGGCGCTGGTCGTCCTTCGCCTGTCGATCGCGAGGCAATCCGAGGCTACGGTTTATAGATGAGCAGACCGCTCGACGGCACCGACTGGCGCATCCTCTCCGAGCTCCAGGCCGACGGCCGCCTGTCGTTCAACCAGCTCGGCCGCAAGGTCAACCTGTCCGCACCCGCCGTCGCCGACCGGGTGCGTCGGCTGGAGGAAGCGGGCGTGATCGCCGGCTACCAGGCCCGGATCGACCCCGCTCGCGCGGGCCTCCCGCTGACCGCGTTCATCAAGCTGCGGTGCTCGCCCGGGCGCTGCCTGCTCAAGACGACCGAGTCCGGCGAGTTCCCCGAGGTCGTCGAGATCCACAAGCTCAGCGGCAGCTCGTGCACGCTCCTGCGGGTCCGCGCTGCCTCGATGCCACACCTGGAGGAGATCTTCGAACGCATCGGGCGGCACGGCGAGATCGACACCCAGATCGTGCTGTCCACCCAGTACGAGGGCCGCCCGGTCACTGAACCGCGCGCGGACGACCGGACCGCACAACCGTCGCCGGGATGGAGCCGTGAGACTCGGCCGGACGATGCCTGAGCGCGTCGCACGACCGCGGTCGGACGGCTCCCGCTTGCGTCCCGGTGCAGTTCGGGGTCAGGATCGCCCGACGGCTGCAGCCCGTCCCCACGATGGAGGTCGGCAGATGACGACGACGGAGACGGCGATCCTTGCCGGAGGGTGTTTCTGGGGTGCGCAGCAGCTGCTGCGCCGCCGGCCCGGAGTGATCTCCACCCGCGTCGGGTACTCCGGCGGCGATACCCCGAACGCCACGTACCGCAACCATGGCGACCACGCAGAGGCCGTGGAGATCGTCTTCGATCCCGAACAGATCTCCTACCGGGCCCTGCTGGAGTTCTTCTTCCAGATTCACGACCCGTCGACCAGGGATCAGCAGGGCAACGACATCGGCCGCAGCTACCGGTCGGCGATCTTCTACACCTCCGAGGAGCAGCGTCGCGTCGCACTCGACACGATCGCGGACGTGGACGCGTCCGGGCTCTGGCCCGGCAAGGTCGTCACCGAGGTCGAGCCGGCGGGAGAGTTCTGGGAGGCCGAGGACGAGCACCAGGACTACCTGGAGAAGATCCCGCACGGATACACGTGCCACTACGTGCGCCCAGGCTGGCCGCTCCCGCACCGAGGCGAACAGCGGGTCGGGTAGCGCCCGCACCGAGCGGGAGCCCGACGACCCCCTCAGATCCGCCCGCGCAGCAGTGCTGCGAGGTCCGTGCCGGTGCGAGCGAAGCGCTCCCCATGCTGCGGGAAGCCGGCGGCCCGGGCGAGGCGACCGTCGTGCGTCCCGAAGACGGGGCTGCGCGCGTCGCAGGGGGAGGTCGGCGGCAAAGTGCGCGGCCGGACGGGGTGGTCTGGCCCTGGGGCACGACGATCTCCGTCGGAACGGTTTGTGTGGGAAGGTGCCTAGATGGAGCGCTCATTGCGGACGACCACGGCCACCGTCCTGACTGCGATCGCCGCGATCGCTTTCGTCGGCTCGGTCAGCTCCGGCGCGAGCGCAGCGCCCCCCGCCGCCTCGCGCGTCGTCTACGACGCCCTCGGCGACTCGTACGCGTCCGGATACGGCGTCCCGCCCTACGCCGACTGCGGCCGCTCCCAGGGCGCCTACGCCGTGCAGCTCGACGGGCGGCAGCGCCTTCGCCTCGACGACTTCGTCGCCTGCGCGGGCGCCACGACGACCTCACTGGTCACCGGCGGACAGCTCGCGGCGCTGGACACCGACACGGAGCTGGTGACGCTGACCATCGGCGGCAACGACATCGGCTGGTCGAGTTCGGTCGTGGCGTGCCTTGGTGGCACCGACGCCCAGTGCGCGGGTGCGGTGGCGCTGGTCGAGGCCCGGATCACGAACCAGCTGCCGGCTCTCCTCGACTCGGTGTATTCCAGGATCGCCGCGACCGCCCCGAACGCCCACGTCGTGGTGACCGGCTACCCGCGGCTCTTCTCGCCGGAGTACGGCACCTACCTGCGTGCCTCGTCGGCGGAGCTCAGCAGCCTCAACGCCCTTGCGGACACGCTCGACTCGGTGATCGACGCCGCCGTCGCCCGCGCCGGTTTCCAGTACGTCGACGTTCGTCAGCGATTCGACGGTCACGGAGCAAACTCACCGGATCCGTGGATCCTGGGGCCCTCCGACCCTGGAGCCTTCCACCCGATACTCGATGGCTACGAGGCGTACACGGCCGCCGTGAACTCGGCGCTAGGTCCGGTCAAGCTGGGCTGAGGCCGACCGGGCTACCGGTGGCGGCCCGGTCACCGTCGCGCCGCGCGCCGACGAGGGCCGCGCCCACGCATATCCGCTTCGGCTCCGCACCACCCGGCCCTACGCTGCCAGGCGCGTGCCGAGGCGGGCACGCCTCGCGATCCCGGAGACGACGGTGCTGATCCGACCCGAACGCCCAGACGGCGACGCTGACGCGATCGATCGGCTGACCGTCGCCGCCTTCGAGCCGCAGTGGTTCAGCGACGGCTCCGAGGCGCCGATCATCCGACGACTGCGGGCGTCCGGTGACTTGACGCTCTCGCTGGTGGCGGAGGACGACGGCGACGTCGTGGGGCACGTCGCGTTCTCGCCCGTGACGATCGACGGGTTGCACGACGGCTGGTTCGGACTCGGCCCGATCTCCGTGCGGCTCGACCGACAGCGGCGGGGGATCGGTCGGGCACTGGTGGCCGAGGGTCTGCGCCGGCTGCGGGAGCGCGGAGCCCGCGGCTGCGCGCTGATCGGGGACCCGGCCATCTACAGCCGGATGGGCTTCACGAGCGACGGGCAGCTGTCGCACCTCGAGCTGGACCGCGCGGTCGTCCAGCACGTCACCTTCTCGGGCCCGTCGCCTCACGGCGAGCTGCGGTTCGCGTCCGCGTTCGACGCCGCGGGGCACTGAGCGCAGCCGCCGAGGCTGTCGCCTCCCCGCGCGACCGGCGATCGCCACGGCGTGGGTCCCGGAGCAGAGCGTCGCCCCCTGTGGAGCAGCGGCCGTCAGGACTCGCGCTTCGGACCGCGTCTGCGGATCCAGATCGTCGCGGTCGTCATGACGGACGACGCGGCGACGAACCAGGACCCGACCGTCCGCGTCAGGATCGCGAAGACGACGACGGCTACCGCAAGGCCGGTGAGCACCCAGAGTGCCGGGAGTGACGGGGTCCAGAGCGGCAGCACGGTCGTCGTGGCGTTGGGCTTGGGATCGGCCATGGGCTGATCGTCGCATCGGGTGCTCATCGTCGTGTGCGATATCGCTCGTCCATGAGCGCGCGGTGGGCGGCGCTCCAGCGGTCCCGCGCGAGCGGACCGCATCGTTAAGCTGGCCCGATCGAACCCGACGAGCGCGGTGACCCTCGCGCTCGTCAATGCGCTCGTCGCCGGGGCGTCGGGGGACCTGGCCCGAGCCCGCGCGGCGTACCACCAGAGCCTGCTAGCCCGTCACCCATTGCTCGCTCCGTTGGTGGTGACCGCGCGGATCTCCTCCACTTTCTCCAGCACGTCCGCCACGTTGGCGTCCTCGTTCTGGATGACCTCGATCCGAGATGCTTGCCACGCTGCTAGGTGACCGGCCACGTTGGCGTAGATGGACACCAGGGCCAGGTAGAGGATCGACGCCTGCTTCCAGGCGTCCGGTGCCCAGATGTAGACCGCGATCACGGGTGGGAAGTTCAGTAGCCAGAAGACTGTGAGCCAGCCGTTGATCTTCCTCATGAAGACCGGGTCCTCCTGGATGGAGGCCCAGAGGGTCTGTGCCACGCTCATGACGTTCCTCTTCCTCAACGCAGAGCCATAACCTCTAGCTTCTGTGTGTCGTGCTGTCCGCGGCCAAGGCTCCAGGCGCAGGTCCGCGATCGTCGGCTTCACTGACAGGAAGATGGCAGCGCCGGACGGCGGCGGCGCGGCGGGCGCCCACTCTTCACCCGTCCGGGCGACCACCGAGGACCGCGGGTCCTGTCGTAGGGACCGGAACCCGCGGTCGGTGGGTCAGTTGGTGATCGAGCGGCGGCCGCCCACGCGGATCCAGATGAGCAGCACGATGATGGCGCCGATGATCGACCCGATGATCCCGGCGGGCTGCAGGAAGCCGTCGGCGGCGTCGTTCCGGAACAGCAGGTAGCCGAGGAACCCGCCGACGAACGACCCGATGATGCCGATGACGATCGTCATGGCGATGGACAGGTTCTGCTCGCCGGGGACGACGAGGCGCGCGAGCAGGCCCGCGATCAGCCCGACGACGATGATGGTGATGATGAGTCCCAGCATGGTGAAACCTCCTGGCTCGGGCGACTGATACCCCCCGAGTCCACCACCCCTAGGGTGGGTGTACTACACCCCTAGGGGGGTCTACCGTGAGGCATGCCCGCACCCCAGAAGCCGGTCACGGTCGCGCTCGTCGACGACTACGACGTGGTGGTGATGGGCGTCGCCAAGATCCTCGACGAGTACCGCGACCGGGTCGTCGTCGCCGAGATCGACACGAACGAGCCGGTCAGCGAGGCCGTCGACATCGTGCTCTACGACGCCTTCGCGCAGCCGGAGTCGGACCACGAGCAGATCGGTGAGCTGGTCCGGAACCCGAGCGCCCGCAAGGTGGTCGTGTTCACCTGGAACTTCCACCCGGACCTCGTCGCCAGCGCCCGCGAGCAGGGCGTCCGCGGCTACCTGTCCAAGGCGCTGCCGGCCCGCGACTTCGTCGCCGCCCTCGAGGCGGTCCACGCCGGCGAGGTCGTGGTCAGTGAGGTGCCCGGTCGGGTTCGTCCGGCCAACGGGCTCGACTGGCCCGGTCGCGGCGAGGGCCTCACCGACCGGGAGTCGGAGATCCTGGCGCTGATCACCCAGGGCCTGAGCAACGCCGACGTCGCCGCGCACACCTACCTCAGCCCGAACACCGTGAAGTCCTACATCCGCTCGGTCTACCGGAAGATCGGCGCGGAGAGCAGGACGCAGGCCGTGCTGTGGGGCGTCAACCACGGCTTCGTCCCCGACCACCGGCGGATCGACCACTGGCGCGGCGGCCCGTAGAGCGCCAGGGCGCTGAGCGGCGAGTCGTTGATCGGCGACGTGCCGTGATCACCACACCGCCCCGCCGGCGACGACCTGCGTCGTGGGAGGAGTTTCGCCCTGATCGGGCGCCTTATTTGGGCACGACAGCACGAAGGCCCCCTCGAAAGGGGGCCTGACCTTCGGTGATGCTGGCTCCCTCGACTGGACTCGAACCAGTAACCGTCCGATTAACAGTCGGATGCTCTGCCAATTGAGCTACGAGGGATCGTGCGGGAAGAAACTCTAGCAGCCGAATCCGGGTGCCTCGGACGCTCAGCGGGGGAGTCCGACGGCGTCACGCACCTCGTCCTCGGCGGCGTCCACGACGGCCGCGACCTCGGGATCGGACAGGTCGATGGACGCATCGCCGAGGACCTGCGTGAACAGCTCTCCGCCCTCGTCGCGCCGCAGGACCACGCGGGCCCGCTGCCCGCCGGGAAGTGTGACGGACACCGCATGGACGACGGACTGCTGCACGCGCTCACGGAACGTCTGGGAGAACGCGAACGAGCCGGGCACCTCGGAGAACGTCAGCCGGTCGGTGTCGCCCCACACCCAGCGCAGGGTCATCGTGCGGGTCGCGGGGTCGAGCGACCCGTGGTCGACGTCCGACCAGGGGTGCCGGAGAGCCGGTCCGTCCGGGCCCAGGAGGTGCAGCGCGCGCCGGGTCGCTACGGCCCAGCGCCCGTCGGTGAGCTCGGTGCTGACGAGGATGGCGTCGCCGGGCTGCAGGTCGAGCCGGGCGCGGTCGGCGGCGGGCAGTCGGCGTCGGGAGAACAGGGCCACCCGGTCACGGTACCCGCGTGTCACACGCGCTCGATCGGACATCTAAAAGAGACAAACCGGGCTATTGGTATCAAGTTGCCCGATGGAGGATCGTTGAGTCAGGCGCGGTCGGCCCCGATCGTGCCTCGAAGCGCGATGGATCGAGAGAGGTACGCCATGAAAGCTACGTATCGGGTGCTCGCCTACCTGGTGGCCGCAGGAGTCTTCGTCCAGGCGGGCGCCATCGCGCTCGGTTGGTTCACCACCATCCACGAGCTCGACGACGGCGCCGTCATCGACTCGAACTACGAAGGCAACATCGGGCACTCGATCCACGGCACCAACGGGATGATGGTCATCCCCGTGATCGTGATCGCGCTGCTCATCGTGTCCTTCTTCGCCAAGTTCCCCGGCGCGGTGCGATACGCGTTGATCATCTTCGGTCTCACCCTGCTCCAGATCGCGCTCGCGTTCGTGGCGTTCGGCGCCCCCGTGGTCGGTTTCCTGCACGGAATCAACGCGCTCGCGCTCCTCGGGGTGAGCATCACGGCCGCGACGCGCGTGCCGAGGGGTGTGACGACGACAGACACCTCGGCCCCGGCCGAGGTCACAGCCTGAGCGCGTGACCGACCGGGAGGCGTTGGGCCGACGGCGTCGGGTCGTGGCGGCCGTCGTCGCCACCGTGCTCGTGGTCGGCCCGCTCGCCTGGTTCTGGTGGACCAGCCTCGTCCCGGCGAACGCGTCCGTGATGGACATGGGGTACCCGGACACCGGCGGCGGGCCGACGGAGTCGGCGGGTGCCCACGAGCACGGAGCCGTCGACGGGCCGACCGTGAGCGTCGAGGCGCTCACCGGCCCGTCGACGGGCGCCCCCGACGTCGACGTGACGTTGACGGCCGAGTCGGGGCCGGTCTCGCTCGGCCGCGGTCGCTCGATCCAGGGCTACACGCTCAACGGCTCCTCGCCGGGCCCGACCATCGACGCGCAGGTCGGCGACCTCGTGCAGGTGACGCTGGTCAACGGCTCGGTGCCCGACGGCACGACCCTGCACTGGCACGGCGTCGACGTGCCCAACGCGGAGGACGGCGTCGCCGGCGTCACGCAGGACGCCGTCCCCGTGGGCGGCTCGCACGTGTACAGGTTCGTCGCCGAGGATGCCGGCACGTTCTGGTACCACTCCCACCAGGTCTCGCACGCGCAGGTCCGCGGCGGCCTGTTCGGAGTCCTGGTGGTCCATCCCGCGACGTCCGACGACGCCGAGCTGGTCGCCGCGGTGCACACGTACGGATCCACGCCGACGGTCAACGGCAGTGCCGACGACGTGCGCGCCGCAGCCCAGCCCGGCGATCGCGTCCGCGTCCGCGTGGTCAACACGGGCTCCGGGGTGCTGCGCGCGTGGGTGCCCGACGCGGACTACCGCCTGCTCGCGGTCGACGGTCGCGACGTGCACGAACCGGGGGCGGTGCACGACCAGGCCGTGGTCCTCGGCGGCGGAGGTCGGGCCGACCTCGAGGTGACCGTCCCGTCCGACGGCCCGGTCCGCGTGCGGCTCGGGTCGCAGTCGGTGGTCGTCGGCCCGTCCGGTGACGCCCCGGACGGCGACGACCCTCGCGCCGCGCTCGACCTCCTCACCTACGGCACGCCCACGGACGTCGGCTTCGACCCGCGCGCCGCAGACCGGCACTTCACCTACGCGATCGGCCGGCGTCCGGGCTTCGTCGACGGCCGCCCGGGGCTGCAGTGGACCATCAACGGGCACACGTACCCCGACGTCCCGATGTTCGTCGTGCGCGAGGGGGACGTCGTCCGGATGACGCTGCGCAACTCCAGCGGCCAGCCGCACCCGATGCACCTGCACGGACACCACCTGCTCGTCCTATCCCGGGACGGGCAACCGTCGACGGGCAGCCCGTGGTGGACCGACTCGCTGGAGATGACCGCGGGGGAGACGTACGAGGTCGCATTCGTCGCCGACAACCCCGGCATCTGGATGGACCACTGCCACAACCTCCCGCACGCGCAGGCGGGGCTCGTCGCACACGTGGCCTACGAGGGCGTGACCGACCCTTACGTGCTGGGCGGCGAGGCCGACAACGCGCCCGAGTGAGCGTCGGTAGGGTGTGCGGTGCCTCGGGGCAGTAGCTCAGCCGGTCAGAGCAGCGGACTCATAATCCGTGGGTCGTGGGTTCAAGCCCCACCTGCCCCACCGATGCATCACCACCGAACCACCGTCGCAGGCTGCTGACCAACTCCCGCTCGTCGTCGCCGACCCACGCCACGTGGCCGTCGGGTCGCAGCAGCACCGCCGGTACGTCCAGCTCGTCGGTCGTGTCGACGACGTGGTCGACGCGCTGCGCCCAACCCTCGACCGACAGTCGACCGGTCTGGTCGAGCAGCAGCCCCCGACCCTCGCGCATCAGCTCGTAGAGGCGTCCTCGTGCCAGCCGGACGTCCCGCAGCCGCCGGCCCAGCAGCTCGTGCCCTTCGCCGAGGTCGTAGCGGATCCCGGTCGCCGTGATCTTCTCGACGAGGTGCCTGTTCACGTCGTCGAAGTCCATCAGCTCCGCCACCAGCCGGCGCACGGCCTGGGCGCCCGGCTCGAGGGACGACAGCTCGACCAGGACGCGAGTGGTGTCCAGCACGTCGGCCGCCACCGGGCGCCGCTCGGCCTCGTAGCTGTCGAGCAACCCCTCCGGCGCCCAGCCGTCGACCTCGGCGGCCAGCTTCCAGCCCAGGTTGAACGCGTCCTGGATGCCGAGGTTGAGGCCCTGGCCGCCGTTGGGCGGGTGGACGTGCGCGGCGTCGCCGGCCAGCAGCACCCGTCCGACCCGGTACCGCTCGGCCAGCCGGGTCGCGTCTCCGAACCGGGAGAGCCAGCGGGGTGAGTGCGCGCCGAGGTCGGTGCCGGCGAGCCTGCGCACCTGCCGTCGCAGCTCGTCCAGCGTCGGCGGGACGGACGGGTCCTCGGCGAGCTCGTCGGCGGGCGCGCCGAGCCGGTACACCCCGTCACCGAGCGGCACCGCGCCGAACCCCCGGTGGGTCGTGTGCACCTCGGCGACCACGGCGGCCAGCGTCTCCGGCGGCGTGGTCACCTCCACCTCGCCCAGCAGCCACTCGTGCCTGGTGGGTTCGCCCGGGAAGCCGACGCCGAGGAGTCTGCGCACGGTGCTGCGGCCACCGTCGCACCCGACCAGCGCGAGCGCAGCCGCGTACCGTCCGCCAGCTCGACGGTCACGCCCTGGTCGTCCTGGCTGAGCCCGACCACCTCGCACTCCCGCCGGACCTCGACACCGAGCCCGACGGCGTGCTCGAGCAGCAGGCGGTCGGTGGTGGTCTGGGGGATGCCGAGGACGAACGGGTAGGTGGTGTCCAGCCCCGCCGGCGTCGGCTTGCGGATGCCGGCGAAGAAGCCACCGACGGGGTGCTGGCGGCCGAGGGTGAGGAACTGCTCGAGCAGGCCGCGCTGGTCCATGATCTCCACGCTGCGCGCGTGCAGACCGAGCGAGCGGACGACCCGGGTCGGCTCGGCGTCCCGCTCCAGCACGACCGCGTGCACCCCGCGCATCCGCAGCTCGGCGGCCAGCATCAGACCGGTGGGCCCGCCCCCGGCGACCATCACGTCGATCATGGTTCTCCCTCGGTCGGAGCGTCGGCTGCGCAACCAACGACCATTCTGGTGGCGCCTCGGCGCCCCTCCGGTCGCCGGACGGCCCGACTCCTGCCACGATCTCGGGCACGGCACGATGGCGGAGGGGTGAGGGCAGTGGTCTCGACGAACGGCACGGTCAACGCGGAGCGGTCCTGGGAGCTCGCGGCCCGGGCCGGCTACGCGGTCAGTGGCGTCCTGCACGTGCTCATCGGCGTCCTCGCCCTGCGGGTCGCCTTCGGCAACGGCGGCGAGAAGGCGGACCAGTCCGGAGCGCTCGCCGCGATCGCGAGCACGCCCTTCGGTGGCCTCGTCCTCTGGTTCTCGGTCCTCGCGTTCCTCGCGCTCGGCGCGTGGCAGGTGGCCAAGGCGATCCACGGCGGCTCGCCGACGTCGGGGGGCAAGGGCGAGAGCGGTGCGGGGGACCGGGCCAAGGCGGTCGGTCGCGCGGTGGTCTACCTGGCGCTGGCGTTCGCGGCGTTCAGCTTCGCGCGCGGTGGTGGCAGCTCGAGCTCGCAGCAGACGGCCGACGCCACGGCGAAGCTGATGAGCGCGCCGGGCGGCCGGATCCTCGTCGGCGCGGTGGGCCTGGCGATCGTCGTCGTGGGCGGGTACCACGTCTACAAGGGCTGGACGAAGAAGTTCCTCGAGGACCTCCACCGGCTCCCGTCGGGGCCTGCCGGCCCGACCGTCCGGCGCCTCGGCATCGCCGGGTACGTGCTCAAGGGGGTCGCACTCGCGATCGTCGGAGTGCTCTTCGTCACGGCCGCCGCCGAGGCCAACCCGTCGAAGGCGACGGGCCTGGACGGTGCCCTGCACACCCTCCGAGACCAGCCCGCGGGGGTCGCGATGCTGGTCATCGTCGCGCTGGGGTTCATTGCCTACGGCATCTACTCGTTCGCGCGCGCCCGGTATGGCCGGATATAAATCACCCGTTTGCGCGCGAAACGTGCGGGGCGCTTGTTGCACAAGCGTCCAGTTTCGGGCATAGTTCCCTTCGTCAGCGACAACGGCAAACCCGCTGCAAGGCGGGGACGCAAAGCCACGGGGCCTACATGGCCAGCCGAGCTACCGAACGACAGGAGAACAGTCATGGCTGTCACCACGATCACCGAGGCCCCCCTCTCGCAGGGCGCTCTGCTCACGCCGGGCGAGGTCGCCGTGCTCTTCCGCGTCGACCCGAAGACGGTCACGCGTTGGGCTCAGGCCGGCAAGCTGTCGGCCGTCCGCACCCTCGGCGGGCACCGCCGTTTCCACGAGTCCGAGGTGCGTTCGCTCCTCACGGGCGTCCCCACGCAGCGCGCGGAGTGACCTCGACCCCCAGTCAGTCCTGAGACAGCCCCTTCCGACGTCGGGAGGGGCTCTTCTCATTCCACGGGGTCGCGGACGATCGGGCAGGTCATGCAGTGCCCGCCGCCGCGTCCGCGGCCCAGCTCGGCCCCTCTGATCTCGACGACCTCGATCCCCGCGGCCCGCAGCAGCGCGTTCGTCGTGGTGTTGCGGTCGTAGGTGAACACGACGCCCGGCTCGACCGCGACCGCGTTGTTGCCGCTGTCCCACTGCTGACGCTCGGACGCGTAGGCGTCCCCGCCGGTCTCGATGACCCGCAGCGACGGAAGGTCGAGCGCGCCGGCGACGACGTCGACGAAGCGTGCGCCGCCCTCGTCCGTGATGTGCACGCGGCCCCGGTCCGCGGGCCGCAGCGTGAAGGCGTGGATGCCGTCCACGATCTTCGGGTACAGCGTCACCACGTCCCGGTCCGCGAACGTGAACACCGTGTCCAGGTGCATGGCGGCCCGCAGTCGGGGCATGCCCGCGACGACCACGCGCTCGGCGGCGCCCTGGGCGAACAGCGCCGCCGCCAGCTGCGTGATGCCCTGGCGCGACGTCCGTTCGCTCATGCCGACGAGCACGGTGCCGTTGCCGACGGGCATGACGTCGCCACCCTCGATCGTCGCGCGACCCCAGTGCCGCTCGGGGTCGCCCCACCACACGGCCGATCCCGCGAAGTCCGGGTGGAACAGGTAGACGGCCTTCATCAGGAGCGTCTCGTCGCGCCGCGCCGCGAAGTGGAGCGGGTTCAGCGTGACGCCCCCGTACAGCCAGCAGGTGGTGTCGCGCGTGTAGAGCGTGTTGGGCAGCGGGGGCATGACGTACTCGTGCGCGTCGGGGGAGTACTCGGCGAGCGCGAAGTGCTCGTCGTCGAACCCGCCGGTGATGTCGACGGTGGCCAGCCCTCCGATGAGGAACTCCGCGAGCCGGCGGGGCTCGAGCCGCTCGAGGAACTCCCGGGCGTCGTCGACCAGCTCCAGCCCCACGTCGTCGGGCACGATCTTGCGGTCGAGGAGCCAGTCGCGCGCGCCGCGGACCGCCATGGTCTGCGCCAGCACCTCGTGCAGCTCCAGCACCTCGACGTCGCGTGCTCGCAGCTCGGCGACGAATGCCCGGTGGTCGCGGATCGCGTTCTCGACCCACAGGACGTCGTCGAACAGCAGGTCGCCGGCGTTCGTCGGCGTCAACCGCCGGTGCGCGAGGCCCGGCTCGCAGACGAGCACCTTGCGCAAGCGACCGACCTCGGAGTGCACGCCCGTGGCGGGGTGGTCGGTCGGCATCGCGGCCCTCCAGGTGGCGTCACCGGCCACGCTACAACCGGCTCAGTGCAGCGTCCCGAGCACCGCGGTGCGGACGTCGTCCAACGATCGCTCGGGCTGGAACACCAGCCACTCGAGGCCCGCCAGCAGGGTCGCCCCGAACAGCGCGGCCGCCGTCAGCGACGGGTCCCGCTCCGGCCACGTCTCCGCGACGACGGTCGCGAAGGCGCCCATCGACTCGTCCCGCACCACCCGGATCGAGTCCTGCCAGCTGCGACCGGTGCGGAACGTCTCCGCGACCATGAGCTTGGCGAAGTCGGGGTGCGTCCGGACCTGCGTGAGCAGCTCGGTGACCAGCGCCTCCAGCGCGTCGCGGCCGTGCAGGCCCTCGGCGGCACCGCGCAGCGCCGCCGTCAGCCGGGTGACGCCTTCGGTGATGATCGCCTCGAACAGCCCGGACTTCGAGCCGAAGTTGTAGAAGACGCTGCCCTTGGCGACGCCCGCGGCCGACGCGATGTCCTCGACGGACGTCGCCGTGAAGCCGCGGTCCGCGACGAGTGCGAGTGCGGCCTCGACGATGTGCTCCCGGGTGGTCGCGCTCATGGGCGTCAGCCTCTCAGATGCTCAGCGCGGGGTGCAGGCGCGCCACGGTCCAGGTCCGCAGGCGCCCGGCCTTCCACGACGTCACGGCGAGCGCGGCAACCGTGAGGCCGACGAGGTACGCCACGGCGGTCCAGAGGCGGACGTCCGGCGTGCCCGTGATGAGGTCGCGCAGGCCCTCGACCGCGTAGGTCATGGGCAGGAGCGGGTGGATCGCCTGGAAGAACGCGGGGGTCGTCTCGACGGGGTAGGTGCCGCTGGCCGAGGTGATCTGCAGCATGAGCAGCGCGATCGTGGCGACCTTGCCCGCGGCGGAACCCAGCGTGGCGATCAGCATCTGCTGCACGGCGAGGAACGCCGCTGCCACCAGCAGCAGGAACGCGACCGTGCCCGCCGGGTGCCCGATGTTCAGCCCGAGCCCCAGGCCGACCACGCCGAGCAGCAGCGCGACCTGACCGGCCCCGATCACCAGCGACGGCAGGTAGCCGGCGAGCGCGACCCGCCAGCCGGGCGCCGGCGTGGCCAGCGCGCGGGTGGGCAGCGGCCGCAGCAGCAGCCAGGTGATGAGTCCGCCGACGAACAGGGCCAGCGGGATGAACAGGGGAGCGAACCCCTCGCCGAGGCTGGCGGCGGGGGCCACGTCCTCGTCGTCGATGGCGACCGGCGTGGCGAGGGCGTCGGCGCGGGCGGTGCGCTGCGCGTCGGTGTCGTCCGGGATCCGACCGGCGCCGTCGCTCAGGCCGTCGGCCAGCTGCTGCGCGCCGCCGCCCAGCTGGCCGGTCCCGTCGGCGACCTGGGCCGCGCCGTCCGCGAGCGTCTCCGTGCCCGTCGCGAGGGTCGACGCCCCGGAGGCGAGCGCGTCGGCGCCGTCGGCCGCCTGCTGCGCGCCCGAGGCGAGCGTGGCGGCGCCGGTGGACAGCGTGCCCGCGGAGTCCGCGAGCGTGTCGAGCCCGGTGCTGAGCTGCGACGCGCCGTCGGCCGCCTGCGCGGCACCGGCGTCGAGCGCGTGCACCTGACCGGTCATCGTCGCGACGTCGCTCGCCGACGGCAGGTCCGTGCCGGCCAGGCCGGCCAGGAGCGCGGCGGCGTCGGGGTCGCCCGCCGTCGCGCGGGCGGTGAGGTAGGCGGTGACCTTGTCGAGCCCGGTCGAGAGGGCGGGCAGCTTCCCGGTGAGGGTGTCGACCTGCTGGGTTGCCGTGTGCACGCCGTCGGCGACCGACTGCACTCCCGTGCTGAGTGCCGCGGCCGAGTCGGCGACGTTCGTGGCTCCGGCTGACAGCTGTGAGGCGCCGGACGCCAGCTGCGCMGCGCCGCCGGCCACCGTGCCCGTGCCGTCGTCGAGGGCCGCCGCGCCGTCGGCCAGCTGCGATGCGCCGTCGCGGGCGTCCGCGGCGCCGTCGGCCACCTGCTGGGCGCCGTCGCTGAGCCGCGTCGACGCGTCCCGCAGCGAGATCGCGCCGTCGGCGGCCTGCAGCATGCCGTCCCGCGCGGAGCCGAGCCCGACCAGCACCTGGTCCACGGCCTCCTCGCCGGCGGTCGCCGCGACCGCGTCCCGCACGTGGTCCATGGCCGAGCGCCCGAGGGTGGTGCCGATGAAGGAGTTGGCGTCGTTGTACGTCACGTCGATCTGCGCGGCCGTCGGGTCGTCGCCTCCCGCGGAGACGAGGTCGGCCGAGAAGTCCGTGGGGATGGTGACCGCGAAGTAGTAGTCGCCGTCGCGCACGCCCGCGGCCGCGTCGGTCGCGTCGGTGACGACCCAGTCGAGCGCGCCGCCGTCGGTGAGCTCGTCGGTGAGGTCCTGCCCGGCGGTCACGGGCGATTCGTCGCGCTGCGCGCCCTCGTCGGCGTTCACCAGGGCGACGGGCATCGCGTCCAGGTGCCCGGTCGGGTTCCAGAACGCCCACAGGTAGAGCGCGCCGTACAGGAGCGGCACGAGCAGCATCGCGGCGACGGCGAGCCGGGGGAGCCGGCCGCGTCCGAACCGGCGCAGCTCGGTGCCGGAGGAGAGCGAGAGCATGACGATCCTTCAGTCGGTGGGGGAGCTGGGGGCGCAGACGGGCACGACGGTCCACGTGGTGCCGGCGGCCTCGTCGGCGGCGGCGCAGGACGCGACGACCGTGACGCCGGTGGCGGCGATCGCCTCGAGCCGGTCCCAGACGATCCGGCGGCGGGCGCGGTCGTGGACCTGGTCAACGTCGTCGACGACGAGCAGGCCGGGACGCTGGGCCATCGCGAGCGCGATGCGGAGCAGCAGGACGTCGACCTCGTCGAGGTGCCAGACGACGGTCTGGGCGTCGGGCACGGGTCGCTCACGGAAGACGGGCGCGAGCACCGATTCCACGAGCGACTGGTCGGCGCGCGGCGAGCGGCGGTACCAGGGCGACAGCCATGCGAGGCGCTCCCGCACGTGGGCGCCGACCGTGACGGAGTCGTCCAGGTCGTCGATCCCCGCGAAGCCGGCCAGGGCCGCCTCGCGGTGGACGGCCCCGCGGTGCGCCGGGAGGCGGTGGCCCAGGACGACCAGGTCCGACGAACCGTCGGGCACCATCCGGCCCGCGAGCGTGAGCAGCAGGCTCGAGCGACCGGCGCCTTGCGGCCCCTGGATCAGCGTGAGCTCGCCCGTGAAGAGGTCGAGGTCGACCGGGCCGTACACGGTGCCGCGGTCGGCGTGCAGCTGCAGTGCGCGGGCGCGGACGGCGGGCGTCGGCGCCACCAACTCCGGGGCGAGGGTCTCGGGTGCGAGGGTCATGGGAACTCCTTCAACTGACCGGTCAGTACAAAACTCTAAACCGCCAACCGGCTGCCGTCGCGGGCGGAGCGTGTCGTTCTCCTCACACTCGGTGCGCGGGCCCGCCCGCCCGAGGCGGTGCGCACCTCGTCGGTCGGTCCGCCGTGCGAGGATCGGCGCATGGCGATGCGAGAGATCCGGACTGTCGGAGACCCCGTCCTGCGCACACCCTGCGACCCGATCACGACGATCGACGACCGCGTGCGCGGCCTCGTCGAGGACCTGCTCGAGACGGTCGACACCGACGGGCGCGCCGGCCTGGCCGCGAACCAGATCGGGGTCAGCCTGCGGGCGTTCTCCTGGAACATCGACGACGAGGTGGGCTACGTGCTCAACCCGGTCATCGTGGAGCTGTCGGAGGACGAGTACCAGGACGGCGACGAGGGCTGCCTGTCGGTCCCGGGGCTCTGGTACCCGACGCACCGGTCCTGGTACGCCCGGGTGGTCGGCACGGACCTGGACGGCAAGGAGGTCGTCGTCGAGGGCGTCGAGCTGATGGCGCGGTGCCTGCAGCACGAGGTCGACCACCTCGACGGGATGCTCTACCTCGACCGCCTGGAGCGGTCCGTGCGCAAGAAGGCCATGCGCGCCATCCGCGACACGCTGTAGCCGATCGGCCGCAGGCTGGCGCCCGGGGTGCTCGTCGGGCATGCTGTCCCCAGCACGCCGCGAGACTGCTGTCCGTCATGCGTAGTTCCTGGAACGTGACTGAGGTCGTTGGGGAAGGCGAACCTCGAGCCCGTTCAGGAGGACGACCATGGCTGGTGCGATCACCCGGGGTGTACTTTTCGTGCACTCTGCACCCCGAGCGCTGTGCCCCCACGTGGAGTGGGCGGCGGGCAACGTGCTGGGCACGCGCGCCTCGTTCGACTGGACGGCACAGCCGGCCGGTCCGGGCTTCTACCGCGCAGAGCACTCGTGGCAGGGACCCCAGGGCACCGGAGCGCGTCTCGCGTCCGCCCTGCGCGGCTGGGCGCACCTGCGCTACGAGATCACCGAGGAGGCCAGCCACGGGGTCGACGGCTCCCGCTGGAGCCACACGCCCGAGCTGGGGATCTTCCACGCCGCGACCGACGTGCACGGCAACATCGTGGTGCCCGAGGACCGCATCCGTGCCGCGCTCGAGCACGCCGGGGACGCCCAGCGGCTGCGCACCGAGCTCGACCTGGCGCTCGGGCAGGCGTGGGACGACGAGCTCGAGCCGTTCCGCTACGCGGGCGCGGGCGCCCCGGTCCGCTGGCTGCACCGGGTCGGCTGACTTCCGCCGACCTTCTCGCGACGAGCGAGAAGGCCATGAGTGTCGCCATGGGTCTCCATGACGGCGCTCATGGCCTTCTCGAGCGGCCGGGACCTCAGACCGAGGCGACGACCAGCGCGACGTTGTGGCCGCCGAACCCGAACGAGTTGTTGACCGCCGCGATGTCGCCGTCGCGCAGGGCGCGGGGCTTGTCGCGGACCAGGTCGAGCACGAGCTCGGGGTCGGGGTTGTCGACGTTGATGGTCGGCGGGGCGAGCCGGTCGCGCAGCGCGAGGATCGTGAAGATCGTCTCCAGCGCGCCGGCGCCACCGAGCAGGTGTCCGGTCATCGACTTGGTGGCCGAGAGGGCCACGTGGTCGGCCTCGTCGCCCAGCAGGCCACGGATCGAGCGGGCCTCGATGAGGTCGCCGACGACGGTCGAGGTGGCGTGCGCGTTGACGTGCACCACGTCGATGCGGGCGATCCCCGACTCCTCGAGCGCGGAGCGCATCGCGCGGATCTGACCTTCGCCGGACGGCTCGGGAGATGTGATGTGGTACCCGTCGGCGGAGAGCCCCACGCCGGCGATGCGGGCGTAGACGCGGGCGCCGCGGGCGGCGGCGTGCTCGGCGCTCTCCAGCACGACCACACCGGCGCCGTCGCCCATCACGAAGCCGTCGCGGTCGACGTCGTACGGGCGCGACGCCCCCTCGGGGTTGTCGTTGCGCAGCGAGAGTGTGCGGGACGCGGCGAACGCGGCGACGTTCATCGGGTGGATCGACGCCTCGGTGCCGCCGGCGATGACGATGTCGGCACGCCCGCTGCGGATCATGTCGACGGCGTAGCCGATGGCCTCGGCGCCCGACGCGCAGGCGGACACGACCGCGTGGGCCCCGGCGCGGGCGCCGAACTCGAGCGATACGTAGGCCGTGGGGGAGTTGGGCATGAGCATCGGCACCGTCATGGGCAGAACCCGGCGGGCGCTGTTGTGCGTGAGCAGGGCCTCCCACGCGTCCAGGATCGTGCGGATGCCACCGATGCCGGAGGACACGACGGAGCCCAGCCGGTCGCCGTCCACCTCGGGCGAGCCGGCGTCGGCCCAGGCCTCGCGCGCGGCGATGATCGCGTACTGCGCGGAGGGGTCCATCTTCTTCAGCTCGGGGCGCGTGAGSACCTCGGCGGGGTCGACCTTGATGGTCGCCGCGAACTCGACGGGCAGGCCGAACCTCTCGACCCAGTCGTTGTCAAAGCGCCGGGCGCCCGACTCGCCGTTCAGCGCGGCGGCCCAGGTGCTGGGGACGTCCCCGCCGAGAGGCGTGGTGGCTCCCAGTCCGGTGACGACGACGTCGGGTACGTGGCTCATCGGTGCTCCTGGTCGGCGATCGTGAGGGCTGCGAGGGGGTGGTCGGTCCCGGGCGTAGGAGCCCGGGAC